>JACRBQ010000046.1 GCA_016213135.1 Chloroflexota bacterium
CGAACGCCGGACTTCCTCAAACAGGCGTTGGATGAGCGCAATCATTTCTTCCTGCGACAATTCGCGCAGGGCGTTCACAGCGGGTTCGGGCAGCACGCCATGTATAACACTCAACTTTCAAAAAAGTCGTGAGCAGTTACGGCAGCGCTTACACCTACATCGCCCGCGTGGACGGCCAGGGAGTGATACACGCCGCGCTCACCGACGCCAAAGTCACCTTTGAAGATCACCTCCGTGCAGCCTGGAAGCAAATTGTCGAAGACGAGGAATGGGTGCTTCGCAAAGTGGGGCCGGTGACTCTGCAAAAGGTCGGCCTCGTCCCCTCGGAGGGTGGCAGTCGTGTCAAAGATGCGATGGAGGCGTTTCTGCGTTTCACTGACAAGCCGGTGATTGCCTCGCGCGAGGCCGTGCTGGAAGGCTTGCGGCAGGCGTGCAAGGAACGGCTCATCGGCCTCGGGCGCGGCCTCAACTTGAAGAGCCTGCAAAAAACGTGGTGCGGCGAAGACGTGGCCCTGGACCTCAACGAAGAAGGGCTTTGGATTCTCCCGCCGTTCGAGCCGCAGGCGAAGGCCGCCGAGGGTGTGCCTCCTGTCACGACTACAAAAGAGGGGGTCAAAGAAGCGGCAGGTGCAGGGCTTACACCTAGTCAACCCGGTGCGGCAGAATCAACCATCCCGCAAACTGGGAAGCAGGTGCGCCGCATTACGATCAAGGGCAATGTGCCCCTCGACAGTTGGGCCGACATCTTCCGCTCGTTCGTGAATCCGGCAGGCCGGATGAACCTGAAACGTTTGCGCCTGGGCGTTGACTTCGAGTTAGTAACCCAGGACGGCCAGTCGCTCGACGAAAACGACCCGGCGCTCAAAGCGATGAAAGAGGCGGCGAGGCAACTGGGGCTGGAGTTGGAGGGGGAATAGCGCCACCGGTGTGCGAGAGTCGCTGCTGGCCCAAATCTTGACCTCCCATGTCACGGCTTCCCATTGGCAAGGGTATAGATGGCAAGGACTCATACTGAAGACCTTCTGATCCTGACTAAGACGTATCCCGCGCCGAGCACAAAGTATCGCGAGGTCACGTGCGTGGCTGCCCTGAATCGATCTGGTGTCATGCGGCGCTTGTTCCCCCTGCCATTCCGACTGCTGGCAGGCCAACATCAGTTCAAGAAATGGGAGTGGATACGTGCCAACATCATTCGGGCCAAGAGCGATCAACGCCCCGAGAGTTACAAGATTGATGTGGATACGATTGTCAGGCTGGGTGAGCGTATAGGCACGCAATACAATTGGGCCGAACGGCGGCAATGGATTGAGCCGCAGTTGATGTCCAACTTCTTAGCCCTTGAACAGCGGCGTCAGGCCACAGGGGAGACGCTAGGTTTTGTCCGCCCAAGCCGGTTATTGGCGCTGGAGATCGTGCCAGTTAAAGAGGCGGACTGGACAGAAGAGGACAAAAACAAACTACTACAGGAAGGGCTGTTTGACTCGACCGATGCCAAGAGCCGCCCGCCTCTGAGAAAACTGCCTTACGACTTTTACTATCGGTACGAATGCGCTGGGCCAGATGGCGTCGAAAGGTGGAGACACAAACTCACGGATTGGGAAGTAGGTGCGCTCTATTGGAATTGCTTTCGGACGTATGGCCGACAATGGGAGAAAGCGTTTCGCCAGCGGCTGGAGACGGAGTTCGCACAAAAAGACCTGATGTTTCTGATGGGCACGATGCACCGTTTCCCTGACCAATGGTTGATTGTAGGTTTGGTCTATCCACCTAAAGCGGCATCAGTGAATAAGCCCCCTCAACTCCAATTGGGGCTGTAGCCATGAGATGGACAATCTTTAACGACGTGCCCACGATCTCAACAACCCGCTCAGCGACGAAGAGGCGGTGGCAGAAATTCGGATCAGCCTCATAGCACAACAGACAGCATCGATTTCGTTGCGCCAACTGGCTCAGGTCATGAATCGCTTCTGTTTGCGTGCTGAGATAGGCCCTGAACCGGCGCGTGTATCGCTGCCAATCGCCATCATCTCGATACTCATGGCGAATCTCACGTGGGCAACCGAGCGCGGGCACATGGATATATTCCAGACTGTGTGCGGCGGTTGACAGTGCCAGTGCCGACTTGGAAAACCCCGGTTTGCGGCTGAGCGGTAACTCGCGCACGTCTACAATGGTCTGGACGCGCCCCGCAGTCAGCAAATCGAAGAACTGTGCAGTTGCCAGTCCTTCGTAGCCGATGGTCATCAGTTTCATAGAAGGGATTGCTCCTTTTTGGTGGACAATGGCTGCTGAGTATAACCCAAATCGGTGGGAGCGAAAGTTGATGGAAACAGACGGCGATGGCTTCATATACGACCCAGTCGCCATTGCCTAGAGACATAGTGGTGCACGACTATTGTTCCGCGTAGAGAACTGGCGAACCACCCGATTTCCTGATCGCCCATCAGTTTGGGTTCGATGCGAGCGGTTGACGGCGCGAGGTAAGGCTGTGTGACGCTATGACCTGTCGCTTTTCGCGTACTGTTCGAGATCAAAAATCTGACGCAAGTGTCTTAGTCGCCGTAGAGGCTGTGAACCCTGTGGGCAACGCAGGCCTTCCGGCCATCACAGTTGCCGGACAACTTCATAACACCAATCATCGTCTATCAAATTTAATTAAGCGCCGGCGGCATTTAGGTGTCGAACAATGCCATCGGCTTTTCTCTCTCCGCCTGCCACCAAATTGCGCGGCGCAAAACATCGCCTCCTGCTATTTCATCCTGCGCGGCGAACAAAAACGCGTTGGCCTCCGCCCCGAACTTGACGCCTACTACGCCAAACTCTACGGCCTCCCCCGCGACGAACTGCGCTACATCCTGGACCCGAAAGAAGTCCACGGCGACGATTTCCCTGGGGAACCTGTCCGCGTGCAGAAGGAGAGGGAAGGGCGTATGTGTGGGGACGCTTCGCGCGGACGCGGCGGTTGGCGAGCGAATGGCGTGAGATCAATGGATCAATGGCAAATGGCGATAAGTGAGGTAAGATCACGACGAAAGGAGAAAACTCCAATGAATGCTCAAAATCTTGATACTGAAAAATTGCTGAGGCAGGTTCTCACCAGCATTGCCGAACTTCCACCCATTGATTTACTGGTCGTTTACGAAACCATCAGTGAACTCAGGCAAAAAGACAGAGCCGGGAAAATTGCGGATGAGATTTTATCTCGTGCCAAAGCCCGCGCCGCCGAAATGAGTCAACTCTCGCACGCCGAAGTCGTCCAGCGTTTTATTGACGCGACGGAACGCATCCGCGCCGCAGCGATTCGCAAAGGCACGGCCATTGAGGGGGAGTGGGAAAGTGACTAAACGGCCGCGAGCGGTCTTTGATACCAATGTCTTTGTCTCAGCGTCCCTGAGCAAAAATGCCAACAGCCCAACGCGCGAACTGCTGGAAAGATGGAAACGCAATGAATTCATATTGCTCGTTTGCAACCAGATAGCCAAGGAGTTGATCGAGATACTCTCTGAGCGCGGCCTTACCGCTGAGGAGATCGTTGACCAAATCTCCGCGCTTGCGCGTTCGGCGGAATGGGTCATCGTGCCAGAAGAAAAAATCGAAGACCTGCTCTCTGATCCTGATGATAATGTTGTTGTTGCCTGTGCGGCGGAAGGCGCGGCAAATTATCTGGTCACGTATGACCCGCACTTCGACACGCTCGGAGGTAACTACCGCGGGATCAAGATCGTCAAAGCCATCCCGTTTTTGGAAGCGCTGCGCCGGGAAGATGACCAACCCGGCTGAAGTCTGCGTCGGTCTCGCCGTTCAGACGAGACGGTTGGCGAGTGGAGCGAGTGGAGCGAGTGGAGGCGTGGGATAAACAGAATGACAAATGAAAAATGACGAATGGCAAATGGAGCGCGCAGCGTTCCGAGTGCCGAAGGAGAAGGAGGAGTGGGTGGATGGGGATGCAGAGCGTCGGGCGAGGAGGCTGGCGAGCGAGGCGAGTGGAGGCGTGGGATGGTCAAGGGCAAGGATGAAGGCGGAAGGATGAAGGATGAATGCTTCATCACAAAACTGTGCTAAAATTTATTGTGTGAAAGTTCGGGACATCATTAAACTCATTGAAGCAGACGGCTGGTATGTGGTTGCGACAAAAGGGAGTCACAGGCAGTATAAACATGCCAAAAAGCCTGGTCGCGTCACGATTGCAGGTCATCCGAGCGATGAAATGGCTCCTGGAACCTTGAACAGCGTTTTGAAACAGGCGCAATTGAAGAATTCGAAAAATAGCGAAAGGTAGTAAATTATGTATCGCTTTCTTATTGTCATTGAAAAGGCAAACGGAAATTACTCGGCATATTGTCCCGATCTGCCGGGTTGCGTTGCGACGGGTAAGACCCACGATGAAACGGAACGCAATATGCACGAAGCAGTCGAAATGCACATACAGGGAATGCTGGGGGATAATTTGCCAATCCCTGAAAGTGTAGCGGTCGCAGAGTATATTGCAGTTGCGGCTTGAATACCCCGACCGAAGAAAAAATCTCCTGCGTTGTGCGGGAGATTTTTATTTTAACAATTTTGATGAGCGGATTGTCACACGCCCAAGTCCGCGCCGGGTTGGATGCAACCTACGCCCGTCTCTACGGCCTCACCGGCAACGAACTGCGCTACAATCCTTGACCCGAAAGACGTGTACGGCCCTGCCCCTTCGGCACTCCTTGCGGTCGCAGACTAGGCCTTCCCCGGCGAAACGTTTCGGGTGTTGAAGGAGAAGGAGACGACAGAATGACAAATGAAAAATGACGAATGACGAATGGCAAATGGAGCGCGCGACGGATGGCGAGCGGCGCGAGGGGCGTACAGCCCGCCCGGACGATTGCGCGGGCGGGTATTAATGTTGTAGACTCACTCAGGTCACCGCTTTACCGAAGGAGGGAGGAAGACCGCGCCATGTCCTTCACAACCGAACTGGCCCAACTAGAAGCCGCCATTGCCGCGCAAGAGGCCTTGCGTCCCACGCTCGGCGACGCGGTGGTGGACACTACGCTGGCCGCTCTGCGCGCCCAACTGGAACGCCTGCGCGCCGCCCGCCCCACCGACTCGCCGGCCGCCGAGGCCTCGCCCGACGATTTGATCCACCGCTTGCGCAGTTACCTGCCGCGCGAACTGGCCGAAAAAATGCGCGCCACCGGGCGGTTGGAGGGCGAACGCAAGCAAGTCACCGTCATGTTTGCCGACCTCTCCGGCTTCACCGCCCTCAGCGAAACGCTCGACCCGGAGGAAGTCACCAACCTGACCAACGAAGCCCTGAAGGAACTGGCCGAAGCGGTCTACCAGCACGAAGGCTACATTGATAAATTCGTCGGCGACGCGGTGATGGCCGTGTTCGGCGCGCCAGTGGCCCACGAAGACGACCCCGACCGCGCCCTGCGCACCGCCCTCTCCATGCGCGAACGCATGGGGGCCTTCAACCGCCGCTGGGCCGAACGGCTCGGCCAAAGCGTGTCGCTGCACATCGGCGTTAATACCGGCATCGTCATCGCCGGCAACGTCGGCTCGGACATGCGCCTCTCATATACCGTAATGGGCGACACGGTCAACACCGCCTCCCGGCTGGAAGGTGCGGCGCAGACCGGGCAGATTTTCGTCAGCGCGGAAACGCAACGACTCACTGCCGAAGCGTTCGCCTTCGCCGAATTGCCGCCGCTCTTGGTCAAGGGCAAGCGCGAGCCGCTGACCGCCTACGAATTGCTGCGCGCCCGGCTTGTGCCCGGCAAAGCGCGCGGGCTAAAAGGCATGGCGCGGGTGTTCGTGGGGCGGGAGGCCGAAGTGGCGCAACTACGCGGCATCGCTGCCGGGTTGGCCGCCGGGGCGGGGCATATCGTCCTCGTCACCGGGGATGCCGGTTTGGGCAAATCGCGGCTGATGGCCGAGTGGCGCGACGACTTGCAGCGCGACGGGCGCATCCGCTATCTGGAAGGCCGCTGCTTTGCGCACACGACCTCGCTCGCCTTCGGCCCCCTCCTCGACCTGTTCCGGCGTCTGGCAGGCATCAGTGATGAGGACGACGAAGCGCAGGCGCGCGCCCGACTGGAGGCTGCCGTTGACCGCCTGTTTCCGGATGACCTCGAAGCCCGCGCCCTGTTTGCCAGCCTGCTGGCCCTGCCCCCCACTCCGGAAGAACTCGCCACCCTCGCCGCCGCGCAAGCCGAAGCCTTCCGCCGCCGCCTCTTTCACCTGCTCTCGGAAACGTTCGAACGCCTCGCCCGCCGCCAGCCGACCGTGCTGGTGTTGGAAGACATGCACTGGGCCGACCCCTCCTCCAGCGAACTGGTGGATGCCTTGTTGCCCCTCGCCAGCCAGTTTCCGCTGGCACTCGTGGTCGTGGCGCGGCTGCGCCCCGACGAGTTTCCGACCCGGTTGCTGCGCACCGTCGGGCAGTTATTCCCCGCCCTCTTCACCCATCTTGATCTCTCTCCCCTGCCGGAAAGTGCCATCGCGCAAATGGTGGCCCAACTGCTGGCCGCGCCCGAAGTGTCGCCTGCCCTGCGCGAGGCGATTTTGGGCAAAGCCGAGGGCAACCCGTTTTTTGTGGAGGAGGTGATCCGCACCCTGATAGACCGGGGCGCGCTGCTGCATACGGAGCAGGGTTGGCGCACGACCCCGTTGATGGAGAGCGTGAGCGTGCCGGACACGTTGCAAGGGCTGCTGATGGCGCGGCTGGACCGGCTGCCCGGCGAAACCCGCTGGGTAGTGCAGCAGGCGGCGGTTATCGGGCGGATTTTCCTCTACCGGGTGCTGGCCGAAATGGCCGACCGCTCCGGCGGGTTAGACAGCCACTTGGAACAGCTCCGGCAGTCCGAAATGATCCGCGAACGCGCCCGCCTGCCGGAGGTCGAGTACATCTTCCAGCACGGTCTGACGCAGGAAGTGGCTTACCAGAGTTTGCTGGTGGCCCGCCGCAAGGAACTGCACCGCCGCGTGGGCGAGGCCATGGAGCGCGCCTTTGCCGGGCGGCTGGGCGAGTTTCAAAGTATTCTGGCCGAACACTTTTTGCGCGGCGAGGACTGGGAACGGGCGACGGACTATTTGCTGCGCGCCGCAGACGGGGCGGCCCGACTGTATGCGCTGGCCGAGGCCCGCTTGCACTATACCCGCGCCCTTGACGCGCTGGCCCGCCTGCCCGATGATCCGCCCGAGCGTGCGGCTCTCCAGCGCCGCCGCGCCGAAATCCTCGTTCGGCTGGTCAGCGTCTCGTTCGTGGCCGACAGCCCGGAGCAGAATCTGGCGCGCATAGCCGAAGCCGAGTCGCTACTCACCGCCAACGCCGACCCTGCGCAGGCCGCCGAAAATGCCGTTTTGCTGGCCCGCGCTCACTACTGGATGGGCCGCTGCCACTATTACAGCAACCGACCGTTGCAGGCCATTCAGTATTACCGGCAGGTGCTGGCAGTGGCAGAACAGACCGGCGACCCGGAACTGCTGGCGATCCCATCCGCCACCACGGGCCGCGCGCTGATGGGCCAGGGCCGGTTTCAGCAGGCGCGCGCCCTGCTGGCGCAGGCGCTCGACCCGCTGGAGCAGGTGGGCAATTTGTCGGAATGGGTGCTAACGCAGGCCTATTTTGGCGGCGCGCTGGCCGCGCTCGGCGAGGTGCAGGCCGGGTTGCAAGCCGGGCAGCGCGCGTTGGAACGCGCCCGCGCCAGCCACAACCTGACCGGCGAGTCGGCCAGTCAGATCATCCTCGGCTTCAGCTATTTTCACGGCGGGGACTATGCCGCGATGCTGGAGGCCGCCCGCGCTGCCGTGCAGGTAGCCGAGCAATCCGGTGACCGGCTGTACCTGTACTTTGGACACGGTTTTTGCGCGTGGGCGCAAACGCACCTGGGCTGCGCCCGCGACGCGATTGCCAGCATGAACCGTTGCGATGAAGTTGGGCGCAGCATGGGCGGGCGATTGCTGATCGGTGACTGGATTGCGGCCATCAAGGCCGAGATTGCGCGCGGCGCAGGCTTGCCGGTGCAAGCCGCTGCGCTCGCGGAACGAGCGGTGGCAGTGGCGCGCGAGGCGGGCGGCCTGTTTGCCGAAGGGATGGCTCAACACACCTGGGCGTTGGCCCTGGCCGCGTTCGACCCGCCCCGCCTCGACGAGGCCGAAACGCGCCTCGCCGCCGGGCTGCAAGCACTGGAAGCCGGCCAGTCTCGTCCGCTCGCCGCCCGCCTGCACGCTACATGGGCGGCTCTGGCCCGCGCTCGCGGCGATGTTTCAGCCGCCCGCGAACACCTGCGCCTCGCGCTGGCTCAACTCGAAGCATGCGGCCTGACCAACGAAGAAGCCCGGCTGTTGGCGGCATCGGCGAGGTAGTCGGCGCACGGGAGAACCATGCGGCCCCTGCGCTGCGGCCGGCTCCGGCGATTCACGGCTCTCGTTATTTCACCGCATCGTCACGACAGATTTACTTGGGCTTGCCCGTGGGTTGGTGGCCGAGTCTCGGCGCAGCCTTCGCTGCCGGAGGCGCGGGCTTCGCCGCACTCAGCCGCTTGCGCCGGGGCCAATCAATGGCCTTCTTCACGGGGATGGTGAGAAAGAGCAGGATGCTGTAGGCCAGCAATTCGCGCGGCTTGTCGAGCCACCACACGAGAAGCGCCAGCGACCCGAGGCCTATGCCCGCGCTGAAATCGAAGGAGCGCGAGAGCAGGTAGGCCACGCCGAACATGGCCAACCCGATCAGCGTTTCGACCGGCAGCAGCACGTAAAGCATGCCGAGGATGGAGGCCATGCCCTGCCCGCCCCGGAATCCGGCGAAGATGGGGAAGTCGTGGCCCAGCACCGCGCACACGCCTGCGGCCAATTGCCAGGCGAGTGAAAGACCCAGGGCTTGCGCGACCAACACCGCCAACGCCCCTTTGCAAAAATCGGAGACGGCCACGAAGATGCCCAGCCCCCACCCCAGCGTGCGGGTGGTGTTGCGCGCGCCCATGTTTCCGTCGCCAAGCTCGCGGATGTCGGCGTGGGCCGTGAGGCGCGACACGACAAGGGCGGTGGGCAGCGAGCCAAGGCAATAGGCCGCCAGCAATACGAGCACTCCCGCCGCTATTGCCTGCAAACCGGCCATGGTAAACCTCCTGCGCGCCAATGCGCTGTCGCTATTGTTACAACGCTGCCGGAGGGGTTTGGTTGCGGGCGAGGCTACACTGAAATATATGCGCCGTCGGGGGCGCGGCGCGCGGGGTGGATTTCGATGATGGCCTCGCGGTTGAGCGGGCCGTAGATGTGCGGGAACCGGTGGGCCGCTTCGCCCTGCCGGGGGGCGCTGCCGTCGGGGTGGGCCGGGGCCTCCCACTTTACCTCGGACGTGACACGGTCGGCGTCGATGACCAGCACCAGCAGTTCACCGGGGAGGTCTTTGTAGAAACGGTTGGCGATGTTCAACATCACCTCCGGCTCTTTGGTGCAGTGGATGAATCCGTCTTGGGGGTAAGCGGCGGGCAAGTACGGCGCGCCGGGCGGCAGGGTGTTGAAGTATGCGGCGGGGACGAGGTGGAGGATGAGTATCATGTTTTCGCTTCCTCTAACGCCGCCTCAAACGCCCCCAGCGCGTCTTTGATCTGCGCTTCGGTCACGATGAGCGGCGGTATCCAGCGGATGATGTTGTCGTACGAGCCGCAGGTGAGCAGCATGAGGTCGTGGTTGAGGGCGGCTTTGCTCACGGCTTTGGCGCGCTCGGTCCACGGCTGGCGTTTAGGGTCAGTAAATTCGGTGGCCACCATCAGCCCCGCGCCGCGCACGTCGCCGATTTCGGGATGCTCTTCCTGAATTTTTCGCAGCCCGGCCATGAGCACTTGCCCCATGCCGGCCGAGTTCTCCACAAGATGCTCGTCGCGCATGGTTTGGATGGTGGCGACGGCCGCGGCGCAGGCCACGGCGTTGCCGCCGTAGGTGCCGCCGTGCGTGCCCGGAGTCCACTTTGCCATGAGGTCGGGGCCGGCGGCGAGGGCGGAGAGGGGCATCCCGGAGGCGATGCCCTTGGCCATGGTGAGGATGTCGGGGACGACGCCGAAATGCTCCACGGCGAACCATGCGCCCGTGCGGCCAAAACCCGATTGCACTTCGTCGGCAATGAGCAGGATGCCGGTGCGGTCGCACAGGTCGCGCAGTTCGCGCATGAAGCGCACGGGCGGGACGACGTAGCCGCCCTCGCCCAGCACCGGCTCGATGACGATGGCGGCGGTTTCTTCGGGGGCGGTTTGCGACTTGAGCAGATACTCGAGGCGGCTCAGGCAGTAGCCGGCGGCCTCGTCGTCACTCATGCCCAGCTTGTAGGCGTAGGGGTACGGGGCGACGAAGATGCCGGAGACGAGCGGCTGGTAGCCCGCGCGGTACACCGTTTTGGAGGTGGTCATGCTCATGGTGAGGTGGGTGCGCCCGTGGAACGATCCCTCGAAGACGATGACGTTGGCGCGCCTGGTGGCCTGCTTGGCGAGCTTCACCGCGCCTTCCAGAATCTCGGCCCCGGAGTTGGCGAAGAAGAACGAGCTGAGCGCCGGGGGGACGATGGTGAGCAGTTCTTCGGCGAGGCGGATCATCGGCTCGTGAAAGACGATGTTGGCCTGCCCGTGCAGCAGTTTGGCGGCCTGCTCCTGGATGGCTTTGACCACGCGCGGGTGGGCGTGGCCGGTGTTGGTGACGCCGATGCCGCAGGTGAAGTCGAGCAGTTTGCGGCCGTCTGCCGTGTAGAGGTACGCGCCCTCGCCGCGCTCGGCAATGAGCGCCGCGCTGCGCGACCAGACGGGGGAGAGATGGGAGGTGTCGTAGGTGGGCATGGGAGGGTGGGGGTTGGTGGGTGGTCGTTGGTGGTTAGTGAGTAGTGGAAGGTGGCTGGTGGGCGCTCCCGCAGACAATGTCTGCGGCATTCATCCTTCGTCATTCGTCGTTCGTCATTCGTCATTCGTCACGCGAAGCGATCCTTCATCCTTCATCATTTGATCCTGTATCCTTCCTCTTCGTTGTTGAAAATCCATCCTACAATTGCGCCGATGCGGATTTCGTCGAAGAGGTAGGCTTCGCGGGTGATGGCCGCCGAGCCTTTGCCGCGCAGCGACTGGCGCGAGCGTTCCATCTGCTCGAACCGTTTTTGCCAGCGGGCAAAGTTGGCCGGGCGCAAATCCACCCAGCCCTTGGCCGCCCAACGATCCACGTCGCCGGGTTTCATTTCCACGTCGGTGGCCCCGGCCACTTCGGGGATGCGGATGAACGGGCCGCGAATGAGGCGCTCCCCAGTGGGGGTGAGGATGGGCACGCCGATGGAGGTAATGGTCTGCCGCAGGGGCGTATCCACCTGCACCCGCTCGTACAACACCGCCGATATAGCCTCCGGCGTTTGCGTCAGCACGGCGCGCAGGCTGCCGTATTCCACTTGCAGCAGCTTGGCCTCCCACAGCAGTTTGGAAATTTCCGGCGGGCCGAGCTGGCCCAGGGCCACGCTGTGAATGCCGGTTTGCGTTTCCAGCCGCTCCAGATCCACAATGGCCTGTTGGCGCAGCACCCCGGCGCGGTAGGTGGGGTTTATCACCGCGCCATCCACGGCGGCGATCACGTCGCGCCCGGTGTTGCTGCCCTTGATCTCCAGCACACAGTCCAGCGCAATTTCCTCGGGAGTGATGTATTCCATCTGCCGCAGCGAGGTGATGGTTTCAAACTCGCCTTTGGCAAACAAGCCGTTCTCGCCGGTGTCCACCACCGGCACGGTGAGGTCGCCCCGGGTTTCAAAGCCGGCCACGGGCAGGCGCAGGGGCAGCCGGTCGGCCAGGTCGAGCGTCTGCGGCGCATACAGCTTCACCGACTGGCCGCCTTCGCGGATGCTGCGCACCGAGATGTCGGCGTAGCCGATCATGGCCCCGGGCTTGATCTCTTTGACCACCGGGCCGCCCGCCGTGCGGGCCATGAGGAACAGCAGGCCGGTGTGGGCAAAGGCCACGGCGGTTTTGGTCATCAGCTTGGCCGAGGGTTTGTCTTCGCTGTGGGTGTAGGGGATGTTGAGGCCCATGCCGCCCGTGCCGGTGGTGCCGATCTTGAGGTAGAGGCGCGTGCCCACTTCGCGCATGGCGCGGTTGACCAGCAGCACATGGCGGATGAGCTGCGGCACCGATTGCGAGATGAGCAGCGTTTCAAACGCCTGCTCCGCTTCCTTCCATTCGCGTTTGGCCGTGGCGGCGTCCCCGGCGCGCACGTGTGCCAGCAGGCCGTCTATTTCCTGCTTGGCCACCACCGACGCGGTGTATACATCCTGATAGCTGATGGCAGTGGCGGTGTTGATGGCGTCCACCACCACGTCGGGGCGGTATTCGAGAATGAGCTGCGCCAGCCGCGAGTGTTCGTAGGCGGAGTCGAAGTCGCCAAACAGATCGGCGTAGAGATCGTCGCGCCGCTGGTAGCTTTCGAGCAGCCGCCCGCGCTTCTCCTCGGAAAACTCGGAGCGCAAAAACACGTCGCCCCACACCCCGACGAACTCGATGCGTTCGTCGGGGAACACGCGGCGCAGCCCGGCCGGGCCGTGGATGGCGTCGTTCACTTCCTGCTGATAGAGCGAGGCGATGATGATGCGCCGGGGTTGCAGGTCGTGGCAAATGCGGCGGGCAATTTGCATGCCCACCAGCCCGGCGCCGCCGAGCAAGAGGAAAGTTTCGTTTGCTATAGCTCACCTCCCTTTGTTGGATAGTAGCTGGCTGGCGATGGAGGAGCCTCTATCGCCTTTGTCTTTTCGCCGCGCGCGCCACTGCTCGCGGTAGTCGCCAATCTGGCGGCTGAGGGCCAGCCAGTCGTTCACCAAAAACAGGAAGCCGGTTGCGCGGGGCATGAACATATAGGCGGTGAACCACAGCTTGAGCCAGCGCAACGGCAGCGGATATTTTTTGAGTTCCACCGACAGCGCGGTGAGCTGCCCCGTGCGCTGCTCGCGGTAGAGCGGCTTGAGGAACCGGCGCTGGCTCCACGGCTGCTGGTTGAAGGGATATTCGCCGTCGAAATTGACCGGGGTGATGTTGCCCAGCCGCGAATAGGACACGGTGACGCGGTAGACGGCGGTGCTGATGAGCAAGTGGTCGGCGCGGCACTGCACGAAGCACAGGGCCGGGGCGATCAGCCCGGCGATGAATAGCAGCAGGCTGATGACGGTGACGAGGAGCATCAAGTCGCGCCCGGCGCTGGGCAGCGGCAGGTCGGGAGAGATCCACCACAGGGCGTAGGCGGCAAAGACGAGCAGAAACGTGGGCCAGCGGAGCATTTCAAAGAGCCGCTCGTACAGGCGGAGGCGGAAGCGTTTACCGGGAGGAGGTTTTTTTGCAGGCATGGGAGGAAATTGAAAATGACGAATGGAAAATGACGAATGGGAAATGACGAATGGAAAATGATGAATGACGACAGCTGGCCACTGACTACTTGTCAGGGGTCACGACATCGTGGACAAATTTTGCGGTTCGATAACGCTAAATTGGGTCACGACATCGTGAACATTTTACGCCGCCGAGAGTGCTGCTTGAACTCTGGCAACAACGGTTCAACGGGTTCATCAATTGCATAA
>JACRBQ010000048.1 GCA_016213135.1 Chloroflexota bacterium
CTCATGCGCACCAGTGCGCGATCGGTCTTAGCTTGTCGGGCGTCTACCCAATATCCTACACCTACTTGACTTACAAGTTTCTGCCGCAAGGCAGGCGGCCCCGCCGTTTGGGTTACTCAGCATGACAATTTTGGCGACTTTGAAAAAGCCCTGTTGGGCGAAACACAAGTGTTTGACGCCTTGCCTCTCACACCTGTAAAATGCAGGTGTGAGGGAAGTCGAATTTCACCGCGGAGTTACGAAGAATGGCTCAAGCAAAAATGAAGGCTCCGGCAAATGCTGTCGAGCGGAACATCCAATTGACCGGCGAGATTATGCGGTATTTGATGGCGCATCCGCAGGTATTCGATTCCTTGCCCGACAAGTTTGAACTGATCATCTTGCCCGAAGATGATCCTGAAATACGCCAATACAACCTGGACCTATTGGATAAGTATGGAAGTGAAGGCAAGCCAATAGTATTTGCACGCCTCACGTCACGGCAAGGGGCGACGCCGACGTATCCTCCCCCAAGCCTATTTGTGCCGTTGCCCTTCGCGGCATGAGTTGGTTCCGGTAAACGCAACCGCTGCCCAGCCTCACACCCCGTCCCTCGGCACGGCGCAGTCCCACGTTTTGCTGAACACCCGCGTCTCGCCCTCGTAACCATCCAGCACATTCGTCACGCGGAACGTCGTGGCGTCGGCAGTCATACGGCTGGACGTTTCGACCCGCACACTCCACTCGCCCCGGCGATAGCCAATCACGAGATCACTGCGCGCTTCCGCCGAGAGCGGCTGCCCTTCGACGATGGTGAAGGTGTCGGTGTGCAGCGAATCAACTTCGAGGCCGTTGGCGCTGAGTCGGGTGCGTCCTTCGTCAATCCGGTCGGTGAGGCGCACGCGCCCGGTGAGCAGATCGCGCTCGATGTTCCGCTGGCGCGAGGGGGCGCGAAGCGTTTCAAGGCCGAGCGGCGTTGAAATTTCCGGCGGCTCAAAAGCGGGCAGGGCCGAGTCGACGGGCAGGGGCGGGCGCACGGGCAGGGCCAGTGAACAGCCTGCGCCGGTGAACAGGCTGAGGGTGACGGGCGCGGGCGAGGGCCAGGCAAACGGCCAGTACGTTGGCGAGACGGCCACACGCCAGCGGTGTCCTGCGGGGAGGGCGTAAGCGATGGCGTTGAGGGTGAGCGTGACGCCGTACGTTTCCCCCGGTTCCACCGGCTCGGGTTGTTCGTGTCCATTCCGGTGAGTCAGGTTCAATAATCCCCACGACACACGGGCCGATGCGCCATCGGGAGCCACGTCGCACAGGCGCACGGCCAGCAGGGCGTTGGGCTGATTGGCGGCCACGGTGAGCGTGACTTGCGGGCAGCCGCAGATTTCCACCTGCGAGGCGAGCGGGGCCGAGGTGAAGCACAGCGAGTTGCCGTCTTCGCCGCGCTGGTCGGCGGGCAGGTCGCCGGGGAGGCCGTAGCTGCACCACACGCCGCCGCCGAGGCCGGTGGTTTGCGCGCCGACGATTCGCAATTGAGTTGAGGCGGCGGGCGTGTCGTCGAGCGTGCCATTGTTCATGTAGAGACGTTGCGCGGCAGCGTCTTTACGCGGCCATTCGGGTTCGGCCACCCAGCGGCCCGGCCATTCGCGCACGGTGGCGCGCGGCGGGATGCCGTCGAGCATCCACAGCCGCAGCACCGGTTCGGCCATGATGTCGGACTCGATTCCTTTGAGCCAGTAATCCCACCAACGCAAACATTCCTGATTGAAACCGATGGCCGGGCCGGGCACGCCGCTTTCGGCGTAGGTGTGCGCCCACGGGCCGATGAGTCCCTTGCGCGGGCAGGCGAGTCCTTCCAGCAGGCGCGGGATGGCGTTGGTGTAGCCGTCGGCCCAGCCGCCAATGGCGTACACGGCGCAGGTGATGTCGCCGTAAGGGCCATTCGCGAATCGCCCCTCCTCACACACCGAGCCGTGCTTCCAAAAATCGTCGCGGCGCTGGTGGGCCAGCCAGGCCTCCGCAAACGGCGGCGTGTGTTCCATGCGCTCGAGCCACATCTCACGCCAGCGGTCGCCCACAAAGCGCGGGTCCGGCGGTCGGGCGTTGTAGGCCAGCATGATGGAGGCCCACGAGAGCATGTCGGAGCCGAGCACGCAGCCCCCCATGTAATGCACGTCGTCGGCGTAACGGTCGTCGGTGGAGCACACGGTGATGATGGCTTTGAGCGCCGGGGGACGCCGGGCGGCGATCTGCAAGCCGTTGAACCCGCCCCACGATTTTCCGATGATGCCCACCGCGCCCGTGCACCACGATTGCCGCGCCAGCCATGCGATCACGGCCACGCCGTCATCCTGCTCTTGCGGCAGATACTCGTCGAGCAGCAGGCCATCCGAGTCGCCGCTGCCGCGCATGTCCACGCGCACGCAGGCGTAGCCGTGCCCGGCGACGTAAGGGTGGCGGATCGAATCGCGGTAGGCCGTGCCGTCGTTCTTTCGGTATGGAATGTATTCCAGGATGGCCGGGACGGGCCGCCCCTCGGCGTCGGCGGGGAGCCAGATGCGGGCGGCCAGCTTTGCCCCGTCGGGCATGGGGATGAAGGTGTTTTCGATTTCGGCGATGGGGCGGGGGAAGGCGGTTTTGATTTTCATTTTTCGAGAACGGCTGAACGGATCGGCGGATGTGCGCCAGAGTATAGCCCCAATCGACACGAACACTCGGCTATACTGTACCGCTCACCGTGAACCGTATCGCTGCTCAGGAGATATCGCATGACTCGCGCTCGACTTCGTGATCTGGGAATAACCATCGGCGTACACCTCACCGGGCCGCATAACGCCATCACCGATGTGCCCGGCGTGTGGGTGGGCCACCGCACGCTGATCTATGACGAGCCGCGCATCGCCCGCACCGGCGTGACGGTGATTGTGCCCCGCGAGGGTAATATATGGAACGACAACGCCTTCGCCGGCTTCCACTCGTTCAACGGTTGCGGTGAATCGATCCTCAATACCCTCACCGCCGCCGAGACCACCACCGGCTACCAGCGGCGCACGGCGCACGCCCTGCCGCTGGAGGCGTTGCAGGAAGTGATGCGGAAATACCGGCCCGTGGCGACGTGAACCGGGCCGTAAGCGTTTTGTAATGGCCGGTTGATAGAATTCCACGCATAGCTGAGAGGGCTGCGGGCGGCTTGGTTGGCCCGCGCCACCGTATGCACAGGAGTTCACATGATCAACATCCCGTCCTCTGAAATCACACCCGAGCATGGTTATCTCTCGCGTCGGGCGTTTCTCAAAACCTTGGCCATCGTTTCTGCCGGGGCCGTGCTGGCCGCCTGCAGTGTGAAGCCGCGCGCCACCGCCGCCCCCGGCGGCACACCGCCGCACGCCGGCGCTGCCACCGACGAACTGGGTGACGCGCTGACCCCATACGAGTCTATCACCCACTACAACAACTTCTACGAGTTCTCGACCGATAAAGAGCAAGTAGCGCCATTGTCGGCAAACTTCAAGGCCTCGCCGTGGAAGGTGGAGGTGGGTGGGCTGGTGAAAAACCCCAGGACATACGACATTGACGACCTGCGGAAGAACTTCACGCAGGAGGAGCGCATCTACCGCCACCGTTGTGTGGAGGCCTGGTCGATGGTGATGCCGTGGGTCGGCTTTCCGCTGGCGAAACTGCTGGCCGAGGTCGAGCCGACCTCGGAGGCGAAGTTTGTGCGTTTTGAAACGCTGTACGATCCCGGGCAGTTTCCGGGGCAGAATGACGGCTATTACCCCTGGCCCTACGCCGAAGGCTTGCGGCTCGACGAGGCGATGAACGATCTGGCGCTGCTGGTGACCGGCCTCTACGGCAAAGACCTGCCGCCGCAGGACGGCGCGCCGCTGCGGCTGGCCGTGCCGTGGAAGTATGGTTTCAAGAGTATCAAGTCCGTCGTGAAGATCGATCTGGTGGATGTGATGCCCGTGAGCCTGTGGATGGCCGCCGGGCCTAACGAATACGGCTTTTACGCCAACGTGAACCCCGCCGTGGATCACCCGCGCTGGTCGCAGGCCACCGAGCGGCGCATCGGCGAATTGAGCCGCCGCAAGTCGCTGATGTTCAACGGCTATGCGGAACAGGTGGCGCACCTGTACGACGGAATGGATCTGCGGCTGAACTACTAGTAGTTCACCAAATTTGGATCGCATAGTCGTAGCCTAGCCCCTTGTGGGCGGCGCACGCGCACAAGGCGCTAAGCTACACAGCGTTCTAACATTGGCGGACTACTAGAAGTCATTTCAGAAACAGCGGCACATGCTTCCATGACTTCCAAGTTCACCAAATTTCAGATTGCCACCCACATCGGGTCGCTCATCCCGCTGGCCCTGCTGATCTGGGATTACTTCAACGATCACTTGACGGCCAACCCCATACAAGCCGTCACCTTCCGCACCGGCAAAACCGCGCTGGTGCTGCTGGTGCTGGCTTTGGCCTGCACGCCTCTCAACACCCTCTTTGGGTTCCGCGAGGCGCTCAAGGTTCGGCGGGCGCTGGGCCTGTACGCGTTTTTCTACGTGTGCCTGCATTTTCTCACGTTTATCTGGCTGGATTACGGGCTGGACCTGGGGCTGATCTTCGATGCGGTAGCCAAGAAGCGATATGCGCTGGTGGGGTTCACGGCGTTTCTATTGCTGCTGCCGCTGGCCATCACCTCCACCAAAGGCTGGCAAAAGAGGTTGGGCAAAAACTGGAAAGTTTTGCACCGGCTGGTCTATGTAGCCGCACCGCTGGTCGTGGTGCATTACGTGTGGCTGGTCAAAGCTGACATTCGCCAGCCGCTGGTTTTTGGCGCGGCAGTGCTGCTGCTCTTGCTGGCTCGTGTGCCGTTGTTCAAAGGTGCGGTGGGCAGTTGGCGCAGTCGCTGGCTGGAACGGTGGCGGCGCGAAAAGGCGGAGCAGGGGGCTTAGAGCCGATTCAATTAATTGATGGCGCGAGGTTGGGGCGAAGCAGTCGCCGCACGGATATTTGTGGCTCTGGGTGTCGGAGGCGAATGCTTCGCCCGTACACCGAAGAGGAATCTGCTCTAAGTATTCGGCAATTCGTACCCGGTGAGCGCTCTCATGTAGTGCGCCCGCTCGAAGGCCGCCGGGAAGGCCACCGACTTCTGGCTCATGCTGCCGCGCATCTGCGTCACCGACTCGTACTCGTGCTCTTCGAGCCAACGGTGCATGTCGGCTTTGATAGCCGTGAGCCGCCCGATGCCGTTTTTCAGCAATTCCGAGGCCATCATCGTGATGCTCGCCCCCGCCATCACGCCTTTGATGGCATCCTCGGCGGTGTGCACGCCCGAGGTCAGCGCAAAGTCCACCGGCAGGCGGTTATACAGGATGGCAATCCAGCGCAGCGGCAGGCGCAGGGCCTGCGGGGTGTGGAGGGTGCTCAGCTGAGGGCGAACCACCACTTCCAGCGCCTCCAGATCAAAGTCCGGCTGGTAAAAACGGTTGAACAGCACCAGTCCCCTGGCCCCGGCGCGCACGAGGCGTTGGGCGGTGTGCGGCAGCGAAGTGAAGAAGGGGCTGAGTTTGACTGCCACCGGTATCTTCACCGTGCGTTGAACATCCACCAACAAATCCACGTACATATCTTCCAGCACGTCGCCCCGCGTGTCGGCATCGGTGGACACAAAGTACATGTTGAGTTCCAACGCGTCGGCGCCGGCTTCCTCGATCTTCCGCGCATATTTGATCCAGCCGCCGCTGGATACCCCGTTGAGGCTGGCGATGATGGGCACGCTCACCGCCGCCTTGGCCTGGCGCACGTGCTCGAGGTATTGGTCGGGCGTGAGGGTGAATTCCCTGGGTTCGGGGAAGTAGGTGAGGGCCTCGGCAAAGCTCTGCGTGCCGCGGCTCAGGTAAAAGTCCAACTCCTGGCTTTCGTGGTTGATCTGCTCCTCAAACAGCGAATAGAACACCACAGCCGCTGCGCCGGCGTCTTCCATCCGTTTGATGTTATCCAGCGAGCGCGAGAGCGGCGAGGCCGAGGGCACCAACGGGCTGGACAGGTTGAGGCCGAGGTAGGTGGTGGATAGATCAGGCATGAGTGTGCTCCGTGATGCGTGACACGTTAGGCGTGAGCGTTTCACACCTCAGGTATTACGTTTTCCCGTTTTTCTGCGCCGCCATCTGCTCGTATTGCTTCCACCGTTTGTTCACATCCTCCTGCGCCATTTTGAGCAACCGCTCGGCTTCGGCGGGGTCGCTTTGCGTCAGCATGCGGTAGCGGGTTTCATTGTAGATATATTTTTCCAGCGGCATGGCGGGCGCTTTCGAATCCAGCGCTAGCGGATTTTTGCCTTCGGCGGCTGCGGTCGGGCTGTAGCGGTAGAGCGGCCAGTAGCCCGATTGCACCGCCTTCTTCTGCTGGTCCAGCCCGAGCCGCATGTCGTATCCGTGAGCGATGCAATGGCTATAGGCAATGATGAGCGACGGCCCGGCATAGGCCTCGGCCTCCACGAACGCCTTGATGGTTTGCGCGTCGTTCGCGCCCATGGCCACGCGGGCCACGTACACGTTGCCGTAAGCCATGGCCAGCAGGCCCAGGTCCTTCTTCGCCATCTGCTTGCCGCCGGCGGCGAACTTGGCCACCGCGCCGCGCGGCGTGGACTTGGACGCTTGCCCGCCGGTATTGGAATACACCTCGGTGTCCAGCACCAGCACGTTGACGTTGCGACCCGAAGCCAGCACGTGATCCAGCCCGCCATAGCCGATGTCGTAAGCCCAGCCGTCGCCGCCCACGATCCACAGTGAACGCTTCACCAGCATGTCGGCCAGGCTGAGGAGATCAGCCGCCTCCGGCGACTCGATCGTGAGCAGGGCCTCTTTCAGCCGGGACACCGCCTCGCGCTGCTTCGCTATGGCCGCCTCGGTGGACTGGTCGGCATTGAGC
>JACRBQ010000050.1 GCA_016213135.1 Chloroflexota bacterium
CCATAAGCATCAAGCTAATAATGTAACAAGTGGAAACTCCTGTGGCAAGATGAAGGTGCCAGCCAACATCCGGATAACAGGAGCTTCCGATGAGCACTTTAGCACAAGTTAGTCAGGCCATGCAATCCGTGCTAACGAGCGCGGCCAATGCGGTCGGGCGGACGAGTGGATTTACGCAACGGCTCTCGAAACTGAGCGCGGCGCTGTTCGCGCAGATTGTGACCTTTAGCTGGTGGGATAACCCCGATGCCAGCTATGACGAATTGGTACCTTACGCCAAGGTGCGTGGTTTGGATATCACCGCCCAGGCGCTGGCCGAGCGCTTTACGCCCGCGGCAGCGACCTGCTTACAAAGTTTGCTCGGCACGGCGGTGCAACAAGTGATTGAGACCCAGCCGAGCAGTCTGGCGTTGCTCAAACGTTTTGTGGGCGTCGTGGTGCAAGACAGCACCGTCCTGAGTTTGCCCGCCGCATTAGCCCCGTTGTGGCCGGGCGGCAGCAACGCGGCGCATTCGACGGTCGCCGGGTTGAAAGTGCAGCTGCGGTACAGCCTCAGCGATGGGGCGTTGAGCCATCTGGATCTGCAACCAGCACGCATGTCAGACCAGACTGCGCCGATGCAGAGCGAGTTGCTTGCGCCCGGCACGTTGCGGCTGGCCGATCTGGGTTACTTCGATCTGAAGCTGATGGCGCGCGAAGCGGCGCAGGGCAGTTATTGGCTGACGCGGTGGAAAGTCGGCGTAAGCGTCTGCCAACCGGGTCAACCGGCGCTGGACTTGGCACGCTACCTGCGGGCGCAACGCGCAGCCCAGATCGATCTGCCGATTGAGTTGGGGCGCGACGAGCGCATCGCGTGCCGGCTGATCGCGGTGCGCGTGCCTGAGCACATCAAAGCCCAACGTCGGCGGCGCTTGACGCACGAGGCCAAACGCAAGGCCCAAGCCGTGAGTCCGGCGCGCTGGGCCTTGGCCGGTTGGACGCTGCTGTTGAGCAATGTGCCGGCGGACCAACTGAGTCTGAGCGAAGCCCTGGTCTTGGCGCGCCTGCGCTGGCAGATCGAGTTGTTATTCAAGACCTGGAAAGATCTGGGGCATCTGGACCAGTCGCGTAGCGCGCAGCCCTATCGCATCTTGTGTGAGGTGTATGCCAAACTGTTGATCGCGGTCTTCCAACATTGGGTCATACTGACCGTGGTCTGGTGTATACCTGAACGCAGCATGCGCCAACTGGCACAGCGTATTCGCAAACATGTGATTACTCTCGCCGCGACACTGACCAACCCGGCCCAGCATGTGCAGGCCCTGACCGAACTACAACGGGCGCTGACCAACGGCGCACGCGTCAACAAACGGCGTGCCTCACCCAGCGCCTTCCAACTACTCGAGCAACTTGAAGCAACTTAACCGACCGTTATTAGCTTGATGCTTATGGGGCGCGGAAACCGCGCCC
>JACRBQ010000052.1 GCA_016213135.1 Chloroflexota bacterium
AGCGCGGGCGGCTGGGCTTCATCCTGCCCCACAAATTCTTCAACTCCAAATACGGCGAACCGTTGCGCGGGCTGATTGCCGAGGGCCGACATCTCGCCCACGTCGTTCACTTTGGCGACCAGCAAGTGTTCGACGGCGCGATCACCTATACCACGCTGATGTTTTTGGACAAGGCGGGCAACGAGCAGTTTGAAGTGGTGAAGGTGAGCGATTTAGCCGGTTGGCGCGAAACCAGACCCTTAGGGTCTGGAGAGACCCTAAGGGTCTTGACTGCCGGAACCATCCCCGCCTCCGCCGTGACCGCCGCCGAGTGGAATTTTACGGTGGGCAAAGGCGCGGCGCTGTTTGAGCGGTTGAGCCAGATGCCGGTGAAGTTGGGAGACATCGCTCATATCTTCGTCGGGTTACAGACGAGCGCCGACACAGTTTTTCTTTTCAAGGATACACCCACTCCCTCGAAGAAACTCACCAAAGTTTACTCAAAAGAACTCGACCAAGAAGTTTCTCTTGAGTCGGGATTGCTAAAGCCTGTTGTGCGCAGCGGCGAAATCGGGCGCTATTGGGCAACACCAACGGCCCATGTTTTGTTCCCTTACTATGTCGAGGATGGAAAAGCAAAACTTATCTCCGAAACAGAAATGGAGCGGGCGTACCCGAAGACTTGGGAGTACCTGCTCAAGAACAAGCAACTCCTAGCGAACCGTGAGCACGGGAAATTTAAGGCCAGCGGTTGGTATCAGTTGTATCCCAAGAACCTTGACCTTTGGGAACAACCTAAAATCTTGACGCCTTACATGATCACTGACTTGGCCGCTTATCCTGACAAGTCGGATATATATTTTGTGAATGTCACGACAGGCGGTTTCGGTATTACCATCGAAGAGAGTCATGGGGAGCTTGAATACTTCACCAGCTTGCTAAATAGCCACCTGCTTGACTGGTTCCTAAAGCAAGTGAGCACAACTTTTCATGGCGGATACTTTGCAGCTAATAAGCAGTTTTTAGTTCAACTCCCCATCCGCCCCATCAACTTCTCCGACCCCGCCGACAAAGCGCGGCACGACAAAATGGTGCAACTCGTCGAGTCCATGCTGGCCCTGCACAAGCACAGAGCGGCGGCGCGCACGCAGGCCGAGCAGGAGCAGATTCAGCGGCAGATTGACGCGACTGACCGGAAGATTGACGCGCTGGTATATGAACTGTACGGGCTGACGGCGGAAGAGATCGGAGTGGTGGAAGAGCGGGGGTAGAGCGGGCGCCCGCTTAGGCCAAACGTTCGGCCGCTTAACGGTCTATCCCCTTTTTCAGCAAGGGCACGAACTACTGTAACAAGCAAGGGTGACAACAATGGAAAGCGTACTCGTTTCGTGGAGTGGCGGAAAAGATAGCGCCCTCGCCCTGTATGAAATCCTCAAAAATCAAAACTACCAAATATCCGCCTTGCTCACCACGGTGACCGAAGATTATGACCGAATCAGCATCCACGGTGTTCGGCGAATTCTGCTTGAGCGACAAGTGGCCTCGTTGGGCTTTCCGCTTGAAAAAGTGTTCATTTCAAAGAATACGTCTAATGAAGAATATGAATCGAGCATCGGTCAGGTCCTTGCAAAATATAAGCATGTCGGCGTTACCTCCGTGGTGTTTGGAGACATCTTTCTCGAAGACCTGAGGAAGTATCGGGAAGACAAACTCGCCACACTGGACATGCAGGGCCTGTTCCCTATCTGGAAACGAGACACCCGGGAACTGGCCCGTTCTCTCACCGCATTGGGTTTCAAAGCGATTACCACTTGCGTTGACACCCATACGCTTGGCAGGCAATTTGTGGGCCGAGTGATTGATGAGCAATTCCTGTCCGAACTGCCTCCAACGGTTGATCCGTGTGGCGAGAATGGCGAATATCACTCTTTTGTGTACGACGGGCCGATTTTCAAAGAGAGCGTTTCTTACACGCTTGGAGAAATCGTTTTACGAGAAAACCGTTTTTGCTACTGTGATTTGATACCCGCCTAAAGAGCAAACGTCTTGCTCAAAAAGTAGTGGCCCACCACCGGCATGCACCCGCTGCCGCTCCGCCCCGGCGCAGTTTCGTGCAGTTCCAGCGAGCCTTCCCCGCGAAGGAGTCGTTGCTTCACTGTCGCGCGGGTGAAGCGAACCGATTGGCCCGCTCGTCAGAGTCAGCGGTCACGATCTCCACTTTCCTTCCTCCCAATCAGGATACAATAGGGGCCATGGCCGACACCTCATCGCCAAAGGAGAATTGGTATGGCCCAAGTAAAAGTATATTACGACGAAGTTGGCAATACGCTGACGGTTTGGTTCGGCAACCCACAGGACGAGTATGTCTGCGAAGAAACCGGCGATGAAGTGATCCTGATGAAGGACAAAACCGGGAAAGTCATCGGCTTTGAGAAACTGAATTTTTCAATTGCGAAGCCCAGGCATTTGCAGGTGGCCTTTGAAACCGTCACGGCGTGAAGGGCATAAGTTTAGGTCAGGCCCGCGCGGAGTCTTCAAAAGCACAGGGCGGGCCAATACTGCATCGTCTCCGCATCAGCTACCGCAAACGCCCTCGCAGAGTTTCGTGCAGTTCCAATCAGTCCTCCCCGCGAAAGAGTCTCTAGTTCACCGCCGCGCGGGCGAAGCCCCCGGCCTCAGCAGTCGCGCTACGAGGCCGCGCACCCAACGCGGCGCGGCGGCTCAAAACTGAGCGGCGCGTTCTCCGCCGTCAACAGATAGTAGCCCTCGCCCGCGCAGGCTCGGCACAGCGTCGCGCCCTCGCGCCTCACCTCGCGCTCGTTCATAATCTCCTCGCCGCACACTTCGCACGCCGTCCTCACGCTGGGGCGGCTGAGCAGGCGCGCCACCGGAGTCGTCAACTGCACGGCCTGCACCGCCAGCAAATCGGCAGCGGGCATGCGCTGATAGCCCAGCCTCATCGCTTCCCACCCGTTGCGCGCTTCAGGGGCGAAGGCGCGCGCGCGTTGGCGGGCTTCTGCGCGCGGCGCGATGCGCAGGGCGCGCCCGGTGTGCGTGTCCACGAAGGTCGCCGCTACTTTGCCGTAGTCCTCAATACGCAAGGTGCGCCGCCCCACCCAGCAGTGGGTCGCCACCGCGATGCCGTCCGTCGCGCATCCATCGGTCTCGGCGATCGTGAGGAGGCGCTTATCCCTTTGCGGCAGAGTCAGGCCGAGCAATTCCCCGGCGAACAGCCCCATGCGGACGCCCAGAACCTGGCGCGGGCACAGGTGCTTGTGCCGGGCGGCGGAGGCTTCGAGAAGTTCAGACAGCGATGACATGGGTTCCCCCTTCAATCGGTATGCAAGATCAGGTGCCCGCCGGCGTTTGGCTCCACCCGCAAGGCGCGGAGTGGGCGATTCGCCGGGCCGCGCAGGACGTTGCCTTGCTCGTCATAGCGCGAGCCGTGGCAGGGACAGATGGAGCCATCGACCTTTTGCTCCACGGTGCAGCCCAGGTGGGTGCAGACCAGACTCAAGGCCGAGAACCCGCTCGCGTTGTGGATGAGAATCGCCGGAACGTCCGGCAAGCGTGTGCGCGATCCAATCGGATAGTTCGCAGCCGGCCCGAGGTCAAACTCGGTTGTGGGTGGTGGTTCGGTCTGATAGCTGAGGAAGCGCGTCAGCCCGCCCAACGCCAGCAGCCCGCTGCCGGCCAGCAGGCCGTCGCGCAGTAAAGTCAAAAAGTCGCGGCGGGACACGTCGGGCATATTATCTCTGGACGGAATGGCATTGGTGGCAGGAGGCCGAGGATTGATCTTCCGGGTTCTGGGTGCAACGGCTCCCCATCACCGGGCGGAAGGTGAAGCGCTGACCGCTGGCTTTGCCGAATAATTCATAGGCGCCGCCCGGAAGAGCGCGGATGTTCCACAACGGCTCGCCTTTCTCTGTGACCAGGATCGTGTCGCCGATCTTCAAATCGACAACCGGGTTGAGCAATGCCAGTCGAAAGGCAATGTCGTTCGGGTCGGTGAGCGCTTTGGTCAGCGGCAGTTCAGTCGGCGTGCCGTGGCAGGTCTTGCACCGGATGTACTGGATTTCTTTCTTGTTGCCGTGAATGTCGCCGTCGCCCATGGCTTCTGTGCGGGTGTGGCAATCCACGCAGTCGAGCGTGTACTCGCAGCGCGTGAACTGTGCGATGGGCTGGTAGTAGTCCCGCAAACGGTCGGCCGGGGCGTCGGTGCGCGGGTGAAACTGCAAGTCGCGCATGGAGTAATTGCCCCGGTTGTGGCAGGTGTTGCACTGCGCATAGGAAATGGCCGTCGTCAATTGGTGAAGCGTAGGGGCGTTCAACTGAACGCCCGTACCGGCGGTGGGCGCGTGGCAGGCGGCGCAGCCCGTGAAGCGGGCATATTGCGCGCCGGGCAACGGCTGCGCGGAGAGGTGGCAGTTCAGGCAGTTGGCGGCGAAGGTTTGCACCGAGGGGTTTGCGTCGTGCGCCGGGTCAAAAGCCGTCAGCGCCGTGAGGCCGGTGGCGCTGTGCGGGTCTTCGATGGCGTAAATGCCCTGCTGCGCGCCGGGGCCGGACTGCGCGCCAAAGGCGTAACGCACTGTCGCAATCGCGCCGGCATAAGTGGTTTGCACGCTGGTGAGCGCGCGTTGAATGTGATCGCGGCCCTCGGCGGCTGACCCGCTGTGGCAATTCGCGCCGCCGCACGACGCTTCGACGACCGAAAAGTCGGAGGGGTTGCGCCCGCCTCGCATGGTGCTGTGCGCCAGATCGGCGTCGAGCGCCAACGGCTGCCCGCCGTGGCACGACACACAGCCGAACGTCCCGGTGGGGTGTGCGGCGCTGATCTGCGGCACGTCGGCGTGGCAGGTCAGGCAGTATTCCGGCCGACCGCTGAGAGTCGGCACGAGAACCACCGGGCGCGGCTTGCGGCTCTCGTTCCATGCGGCGACGAGGAGGGCGCTCAATAATAGTCCGGCCGCGATGAGTGTTGCGCGTTTCATTCATCTTTACCGCGAAGTCGAAAAGGCGCAAAGTTTTTTATTCCTTTGCGTTCTTTGCGACTTCGCGGTGAATCAAGGGTAGAGCGCCAACACGGTCAATCCGATCATCAGCAAGGCAATCGCGCCCGTGATGATTTGCGCCAGGCGGCCGCCCGGCGGAAACCATCGCCCCAGTTGGCTGCGGGGCGGACCGGGCAAGAGGTACGGGATGAGCGCCAGCCCGACCGTGAGCGCCAGCGGAACGAACACCCCGGCCCAAAACGGATCGCCCCAACGCAACAACTGTTGCACCCACAGGAGGAACCACGGCGCGCGCGCTTCGGCGATCCCCACGCTCCCTATGGTGATGGGCGGAGCCAGCGGCGCGGCGCGCCACAGGGCCAGCGCCAGCAAGGCCACCCCGGCGATGAGGGCGGCTAACGCTTCGCGGCGGACGAGTTCATTGCGCGAAATGCGCTCAGCCGTGGCCCGCGCGGTCGGGGGCGGCACGGCGATGCCGCCATCGCGCCGCACGCGAAACAAATGCCACGCACTGAGGATCACCAACGGCAGGACCAGCCCGAAGACGTGCCAGGCGTAAAAGCGGATGAGCGTTGCGCCGCCGGGTTCCGGCCCGCCCACCGCCAGCGCATACAACCCGCCGCCCATCCAGGGCACGGTTTTGAGTAGGTTCGTCCCGGCCACCAGCGCCCAGCGCACGCCTTCGTCCCAGCGCAGGGCATAGCCGGTGAAGTCGAGCAGCAGGCTGAGCACCAGCAGGGCCAGGCCCAGCAAATAGTTGAAGCGGCGCGGCGGAACGTAAGCGGCGGTGAATACCACCCGCAACAAATGCACGGCGGCCACTACAATCAACGCCTGCGCCGCCCAATAGTGCAGGTTGCGCACCAGCCCGCCGAACGGCACGAGGAAGGCGATGGTTTGGATGGAGGGGCCGGCCTGATCGGGCGTGGGGATGTAAAAGAACATCTCCAATGCGCCGGTGACGAGGAGCACCAGCACCAGCATGACGGCGATGCCGCCCGCGCCGAGCGTGTAGCGCCACTGGGCTTGTGCGGCCGGGATGGTCGGCGGGTGCAGGTGATGGAAGAACGAAGGGCGCATGATGTCTGGCCGTGCTCGCCCGGCCGCCGGCCGCGTTGTCGAAAGCGACCGGCAGCCTCAATCGGCGCCGGGGGCCGCCGCCTCATGAGCGCGGGCCTCGGCTTCCACCTCAACCGTTACCTTCTCTTCCCATTCCAGTTCTTCGCGAACCTTTTCCCAATACCACTTCTCGTGATGCGCGCGCGCATACCAGGCCGATACTTTGCCGGAGAACATGGAGAAGAACGCTTCTTTCTCTTCGGGAAATACCGCACCCATGTACACGTGAATGATCAGCCCGGCCACAACGGCGCCCACCGAAACCCAGTGCACCGGCTGCGCCCACTGTATCAGCGCCGGCGGGAAGACGGTGTGGAAGGTCATCACTACGCCGCTGACCATAATGCCCAGCGTGCCGAGGATCACTGCGTACATATACAGCTTCTGGCCGGCGTTGTACGCATCCTGTGGCGGCAGAGGCTTATCCTTCATCAAGCCCAGCATTTGCATCGGCTTGATCTTGAGCCAGTCAATATCGTCCCGCGTCAACAGCAGCCGCTCCCGGCTGAACGGGATGAAATACTTGCGGAAGCCGATCAGCACATTGAACGCCAGCACGAATATCCAGAACAGCCCCACGCTGTAATGGAAGCGGATGAGGTTGGCCGTGCCGCCGAACAGGTTGCGAAACATTTCCTGCATGATGGCCGGGCTGAGGGCCAGGCGCGGGGACGAGATGATGGCGATGCCGGTGGGCAGCAGCATGAGCCACATGGCTACGTTGAACCAGTGGGTCAGGAGGTTCGCCAACTGGTGCTTCTTGATCTGTTTCTCGCGCAGGCGACGCCGCTCGGCGAGGGGGAGGATGGGGTGGCTCATGACGACTCCTGGAGATTAGAGATTGGAGATTTGAAGTTTGGAGTTTGAGTTTTACTCCTCAAATTCCTTTTCGCCTTCCAGCAATTGCTTGGTGAAGAACGTGGCCTGCCCGAGGAACGACAGCCCGATGCCGGCCACCACCGCCGGGATGAGCAGCCGCCGCCAGGCCGTCTCGGCGGTGGTGTACTTCGGCTCGCGCGGCAGCACCGCCGGATCCATCACCTCGCCGTTGATGAAGTATACGTTGGGGCCGGTGTGCGTGCCGTCGGGCAGCTCGTAGTCCAGCCGTTGAACCGTGTCGGCATTCTTCAGCGCCAGTGACGCTTCGGAATTGGGGTCGTTGAGATCGCCGAACATGCGCGCCCGGCCCACGCAGGTGGCCACGCAGGCCGGTTGCTGGTTAACCTGCAACCGCTGGATGCAGCCGGTGCATTTGTCCACCACGCCGCGCTCGCGGTCGAGGTAGCGCGCGCTGTAAGGGCAGGCGTCCACGCAATAGCCGCAGCCGATGCACGCTTCCTGATCCACCAGCACCAGGCCGGTGTCGGCATCTTTATACGTCGCGCCGCTCACGCACACCTGCGTGCAGGGCGGGTTGTCGCAATGCATGCAGTTGTAAGGCACAAAGGTGCGCTCCAAATGCGGGTAGTCGCCCTTCACGCCCAGGTCGCGCACCCAGATGCGGGTGTACTTCATACCTACCTGATTTTCCACACTGCACGCCACCAAACAGGCGCGGCAATCAATACAGCGGGAGACGTCGATGACAAATCCGTAACGTTTTTTAGTAGCCATACTGGTATCTCAAATGCACAAGGCGCAAGGCACAAGGCTCAATTGGAATTGCGACCGGCGAATTGTGCATTGTGAATTGTGCCTTGTACATTGTCAGGCCTTCTTCACCGTCACGCAGGTCTGGCTCAATGCCTGGCCGCCGCTGATCGGGTCTGTGAACGTGAGGTGCAACACCGACGAGCTGGCCCCCACCCCGTAGGCTGTATTCAGCCCCTTCGAGACGTGGCCGAAGCCCGGCGTCATATACACGCAATCCGAGCGGATGGCCTGCGTGGCAAGCAGGCGGACATTGACCTTGCCGACGGAACTTGCCACTTCAACGAGATCGCCGTCGCTCAACCCCATGCCCTTTGCCTTATCCACATTCATCCATAGGCGCGGGTCGTCCTGCACTTTGTGTAGATATTGATTGTTTTGCGTGGCGAACTGAGTGTGCTGGGCCACTTTACCGGTGAGCAGATAGAACTCGCCGGGGGCTGGAGCGGGCGGCTCTTCCCAAGTCGGCCAGCCCGAAAAGCCCGCTTTCGCCAGAGTATCCGAATAGACCTCGATCTTGCCGGTTGGCGTGTTGAACACGTAATCCTTCGTCTCACCGCCGTCGGCCTTCGGCGGCGGCTCCACGTAGCCTTTCTGCTTGAGTTGTTCCAGATCGAGGCCAAGCGGCGCCAGTTGCTGCCGCAGGTAGTCCTCCTCGTCGGCGTACTGGAAGTAATCGCCCAACCCCAGGCGCTGGCCGAGCTGCTTATAGATCCACAGAGCCGAACGCCCCTCGCCTTGAGGCTCGATGACGGGTTGCCGGATGAAAATCTTGCCGCCTACCACCGCCAGCGGGTCATAGCGTTCGAGGTAGGAGGCCTCGGGCAGCACCACGTCGGCAAACCACGCTGTGTCGTTGAGGATAACGTCTATCGCAACGATGAAGTCCAGCTTGCCCATCGCTTCCAGCGTGCGCGCCCGGTCGGGCAGCGATTGCACCGGATTCTGCCGCGCGATGAACCAGCCGCGTGCCTGATAGGGTTGCCCGGTCAGGATGGCGTCGCGCATTTCCTGGAAGACGCCCAGTTTCAGCGGCACCAGCGGGTATTTCCACGGCACGCCGTCCAGCCTTTGGGCGGCGGTACGCGGGTAGGGCGGCTGCGGCGGTTTACCAAGCGGCACGCCGCCGGCCTCCGGGCTGGAGGCAATCAGACAGCCGTTGGGTTCAAACACGTTGCCGACAATGGCGTTGAGCGTGGCAATCGCCCGCTCGGTCTGAAAAGAGTTGATGAAATTGGAAGTCCGCCAGCCGGGATGCGCCAGCGCGAAGCGTTTGGCGGCGGCGAACTCGCGGGCGATGCGCCGAATGGTATCGGCTGGAACGCCGGTCTTCGTCTCGGCCCACTCCGGCGTGTACTCCGCCATCGCTGTGGGCAGGTCTTCGCAACCGAGGACGTGCTGCTGGACGAAGTCGCAGTCGCCGATCCGCTCGGTGACAATCACGTGGATCATCGCCAGCAGGAAAGCGGAGTCGGTACCGGGCCGGATCGGGATCCATTCGGTGGCCTTGGCGGCGGTCTTGGTAAAGCGCGGGTCCAAATAGACCAGCTTCGCGCCGCGGGCCACTGCATCCATCAGCGCCGTGGTTTCGGAGGTCGAGATGGCCTCCGTCAGGTTGCGCCCCACGAGCAGGATGTATTTCACATTGTCGTAGTTACGGGCCGGCTCCTCAATGCCATAGGTCAATAAGAAGGCAGTGACCATGGAGTTGAAGCACAGACTGCGCTGGGTGCCATAGTTGGGCGAGCCATAGCCGCTGAGCAGGTTCTCGAACTGCACTTGCGACAGGTTGTGCGTGGACGAGAAGACCATCGCCTCGGGGCCATACTTGTCTTTGATCTCTTGCATCTTGCCGGCGACGAGGTCGAGCGCTTCCTCCCACGAGGCGCGGCGGAACTTGCCCTCGCCGCGCTGGCCGACTCGGATTAACGGATACAGCACCCGGTCGGGATCGTAGGTCGTCATGATCCCGCTCTGGCCGCGCGCGCACAGCTTGCCCAGCGAGTGCGGATGATCCGGATTGCCTTCCAGCTTGACGACGCGGCCTTTGGAGACTTTGGCCCGCACGCCGCACCGCCACACGCACATCTCGCACATCGTGGTTAGGTAGCCGTCGCCGTCGGCGGCGATCTGCCCGGCCCGGCGCGCGGCCTCGGCCACCGGCGGCGGCAGGAACTGGTTGAGCATGACCGCGCCCATCGTGACGCCGGAGAGCTTGAGAAAGTCGCGGCGAGAAAATTCAGTCATCATCTGTCTCTTTCACCACGAAGACACCCGGGCGCAAAGCCGCAAAGTTTTCCTGGTGTCTTCGTGGCGATCATGGTTTTACTTGGCCAGTTTGTCTTTGCGGAACAATCCCGCCCGGTCAATGAAGTAGAACAGCAACAGCGTGATCAGCGCAAACAGCGCGATGAACAGATACGGGTTCAAATGCCACAGATCGGGCATGACCACGTTGCCGATCTTGGCAATGGCCGAAATCTTCGGGAACACTTGTTGATAGGTGAGGCCGTAAACGGCCGCGCCCGTGAGGAAGCCGAGAAAACCGGGAATGAGATAGTCGAGCTTGCCTTCGCCGCCACCGGCGGCGCAGGTGCCCGGTCAATATCCGGTGAGGGCCATGCCCACGCCGAAAATCAACCCGCCGATGATGTTGCCGACGATGTAGGTGGCGGGCACGGCCGGGAAGGTGATCAGCCCGACGTCGCGCAAAACGTACAGCCCGATCATCGACACGACCAGGGTCGTCATCATAAACTTGAGCACGGCCATGTCGGTGAAGCGGAAGGCGTTGACGATCTTGTGGTATTTGGTCAGCCCGGCTTTGTTGAGCGAGAAGCCAAAGAACCCGCCCAACACCAGGGCAATCGCAAAGTTGGTCATGGTCTAATATCTCCTTCTATACACGATGAGCGCCGTGACGATGCCGCTGGCGAACATTCCGGCGATGAATAGGTAGGCCGCCGGGGCCAGCAACATGCCGCCGGAAATAGCCAGGCCGCTGGTGCAGCCCCCGGCGATGCCCGCGCCATACTCCAGCACAATCGCGCCGAAGAACGCCAGCGCCCAACGCTTCCAGGTCTGCGGGCCAAAGATGCGCTTCCATTGCGAATCGCTGTTGGCGCTGTCCTTCTTGCCCCACTGGAGCGTGCCGCTCGTCCACGCGCCGGCCATGCCGCCGAAGAACACGCCGACCAGCAGTATCACGCCCCAGGTGATCCCCGGCGGCATCACGAAGTTGAAGTACACGTTGTCGAACACTTTGGGCGCCAGGGCTTTCCCGACGAGTCCGGCCAGGTTTTCAAACGCACCCGACGCGCCCAGCAGGCTGTTACTGAGGAGCACCGCCAGCACGCCGACGATGCCCAGCAGCACCCCGGCCACATACGGCGACCACTCCTCTCGACGAATGTATTGAACGATTTGATTCATTGCTTTGTCTCCCGTGGGGCGGACGGTTGCCCGCCCCTGCCCTATCAGTCTCCAGCCAATCCCATCAGCAGCGCGCGCGAGTCGCGGTCGAGCGCGCGGATGCGGCGCACCAGTTCCGGGTCGAGCCGCGACAGGCTGTGCAGCAGTTCCGCAGCGCTGTCCGGGTTATCCAGCAGCCGCCGGAGGGCGTGCAGGCCCACCGGGTTTAGTTTGGCGAGCAGCGGCAGCATCGCCAGCACTTCGGGCGGATAGTCCTCCAATCGCGCCGGGGTTGCTCCACTCGTCGCCGCTTTGGGCGCCGCCTGTGGGCCGCGCCGCCGCCGCTCGTTCCAGTAAACGAACGCGCCGCCGCCGGCGATCACCGCCACGATCAGCGCGACCACGATGGCATCGCCCCAATTGATATTCGGCAGGCCGCCCTGCTGCTGGTCGTAGCGCTGGGCGTAGTCGATCACTGCTGAGTCGCTCACCACAATGGACGAGGCCGGGGGGGCGGCGGGTGCGCCGCCCGACGAGCCGGTAGGGGTCGAGTCGCCACCGCCGGTCGGGGGCGGGCTGGCTGCCCCGGCGTCCACCGTCACCCCCAGTATCTTGGCGTACACGTCGCCGCGCTGCTGCAGATCATCCGGATGACAGGCCCCGCAATTGGTCTTCAAATCAGAGAGCGCGGGAACCATGCCGGTGTGGGCTGCCGTTTCGTCGGTTGCCTGCACGTTGCCGCCGTGACAGTTGGCGCAGAAATCGCCAAAGGCGTGCGACTGGTGCCAGGGATTGCCATCGTTGTTCACCGGGTCTTTGGCTTGCACTTCGTGACAGTTCTTGCACGACGAGGCCTGCGAACCGCACTGCGCGCTCGCCCGGCTGGCGGTGGCGGCCAAAACCACACCGCTGAAGACCAGCGCGACCGCCACAGGAAGAATGTAGCGAATTGTTCTGACGTTCATGTAGTTCTCCTCAAAAGACGGCTGATCGTCGCCGTTCGCAGCGGAAGGCAACGGGCCGGGAAGCATTTCCTGCGCTCTGAGCCGCCTATACGCATGGGCGCATAAGCACATTCAGCCACCAGACTACTCCTCTCGCGCGGCAAAACGCAGTGGCAAATGTCAGCCCACACGTGATAAAAATCACAATCATTGCCAATGGGATTACTCCGTATTCTTTCCGCACTCTGTTCACAGTTGATCCACAATCCTGCGCCATACTGCTGTCCAACAAACAACAACGTCAGTTCAACTCAAGGAGACAAATATGTACCGACGAATCTTTTTTGGAATAGCGCTGCTGGTAGTGCTGGCGCTGGGCGCGGCCGCCATTGGCGGCGTGGCCTATCGCGCCGGCATGGCGCAGGGGCTGGCCGATAGCGGCAAGCTGGTGGCGCCGTCGAGCGCTGTGCCCTACGGCTACTACGGCGGCCCGATATTCTTCCACCGCCCGTATGGCTTTGGCCTGTTGGGGCTGCTGTTCCCGCTGCTGGGCATCTTCCTCATCTTCTCGCTGCTGCGCGGGATTTTCTGGCGCGGCCCCTGGGGATGGCGCGGCCACGGCATGCACATGGCCGGCAAGCACGGCCCGTGGGGCAACGGCCTGCCGCCCATGTTCGAGGAGTGGCACAAGCAGGCGCACGGGCAAACCTCGCCGCCCGCCGAACCCACCCAGCCGTAGTCCGGCCTGCAGAGGGGCGATCCAACCGGGTCGCCCCTGTGTTCGTTTGCTGCTATGATCGCTGCCGATGAAAACGATCCTCGTCGTTGACGACGAACCGAAGATCACCCAACTGGCCCGCGACTACCTCGAACACGTGGGGTACACCGTGGTGACCGCGCGCGACGGCCGTTCCGCCCTGGCCGCTTTCCGCACCCACAAGCCCGACCTGATGGTGCTCGACCTGGGGCTGCCGGAAATGGACGGCCTCGATGTGACCCGCGCCGTGCGCCGCGAGTCGAGCGTGCCCATTGTGATGCTCACCGCGCGCGGCGAAGAATCCGACAAGCTGGTGGGGCTGGAGCTGGGCGCAGACGATTACATGGTGAAGCCCTTCAGCCCCAAGGAGTTGGTGGCCCGCGTGCGCGCCGTGCTGCGCCGGGCCGAGACCGCCGGCCGCGAACCTGCGGAAGTGATCCGCGCCGGCGAGTTGACGCTGGACGTGCCGCGCATGAAAGCCACCGTGGCCGACCGGCCCGTGGAACTGACCGCCACCGAATTTCAATTGCTGGCCGCTCTGGCCGCCCAACCGGGCCGCATCTTCACCCGGGCGCAACTGCTGGACGTGTTGCGCGGCGTAGCCTTCGAATCGTATGAGCGCGCCATCGACGCGCACATCAAAAACATCCGACGCAAAATTGAACCCAACTCCCGTCAACCGCGCTACCTCTTTACCGTGTACGGAGTGGGTTACAAATTTAGAGATGAATGACGAAGGTCGTTATGTCCGCCGCCCGCCATGGTGGCCCGCCGACGTGCCGTGGCCGCCGCAACGTCCGCCGCGCATGCGCCACTGGCGTACGATGCGCGGCAGATTCTTCTGGCGCATCGGCGGTCTGCTGGCGCTGCTGTTCACCCTCACGGCCGGTGGTTGCGCCCTCGCCTCGTGGCTCCTGTTTGCCGGCGCGAGCCTATTGCCTCGGCCGCCGGGCGCGCTGCCGTTTGTGCTCGCCGGCGGTTTCATGGTTTTCGTTTTGGGCTTGGCGCTGGTGGGGCGTGGCTTCAGGCGCATGGCCGCGCCCATCGGCGATCTGATCGAAGCTTCGGGGCAGGTGGCCGAGGGCGACTATTCGGCCCGGATGGCCGAGCGCGGGCCGCGCGAGGTGCGGGCCATGGCCCGCTCGTTCAATGCCATGGCCGGGCGGCTGCAGAATAGCGAGCAGCAGCGCCGCGCGCTGTTGGCCGACGTGACGCATGAACTGCGCACGCCGCTCACCGTGGTGCAGGGCAACCTCGAGGCGCTGCTCGACGGCATGTACCCCGCCGACGAGGCCCACCTCAAGCCCATCCTCGACGAGACCCGCGTGCTCTCGCGCCTCATCGACGATCTGCGCACGCTCTCGCTGGCCGAGAGCGGCGCGCTCCAACTTCTGCGCGAGCCGGTCGATCTCGCCGCGCTGGGCGCCGAGGCTGCGGCCTCGTTCCGGGCGCAAGCCGAAGCCGCCGGAGTGGAACTGGCTGTGACCGTTGGGGATGACTTGCCGCTATTGGAAATAGACCCGCTGCGGATTCGCGAAGTGCTGACCAACCTCATCGCCAACGCCCTGCGCCACACCCCGCGCGGCGGGCGCGTTGGCATTGCCGCCCAGCCCCACCCGGCTCGCCATTGGCTCACCGTGTCCGTCAGTGACACGGGCGAGGGCATCCCCCCCGACGACCTGCCGCACATCTTCGACCGCTTTTACAAATCCGCCGATTCGCGCGGCAGCGGGTTGGGGCTGGCCATTGCCAGGAATCTTGTGCTGATGCACGGCGGCGAGATCAGCGCCGACAGCGCGCCGGGGCAGGGCACGCGCATTGCGTTCACGCTGCCCGTGCAATCGTAGCGGCCTGCCCTGCCTTCCCCTCTCATCAGACTATTATCCGCTTGTGCTCTACTGCCACGATAGAATTCAAAACGAATAGGCTGCAGCGCGTTAGTGTCGGCTGCAACGAGTCTCTGGTGTAGCCCATAGATCGACAACAAATCAAGAGAGGTTAGTTTCATGCCGGCTGAACGCACGACTGATTCTATTACGGTTCCCCCGTTGTTTACCCCGACGCCGTTGGTCGAGCGCGACGCGTTGGGCATCTGGCACGTCCGTGGCTATGCCGAAGCCAAACAACTCATGCTGGCCGATGCGGCACAAGCCGGCTTTCAGGCCGAAGACGTGCAGAAGGCCCGGATTGACCCGGTGCTATACCAACAGGGCGAGCCGCACCGGGTGCAGCGCGGGCAGATTGCCAGGTTCTTCTCGCCCACCACCACCCACCAGAAACACATGCCGGTGATGGAGCAGTTTGCCGACTCGATCATCGGCGAGTTTGCCAAGGCCGGGCGCGGCGATTTGAATCAAATGGCGATGCGCATGGCAGTGGCGGTGGCCTCCGCCATCGTCGGGCTGAATGCCACGCCGGGCATGGTCAAGCGCCTGAACGCCATGCTGCACACGCCGACTCGCACCGGCCACCCTCTGCAAGATCGGTGGGCCGAATTGTGGGGGCGCGGCCAGATGCTGACGTTCCTCCTTTTCGACGTGCGCCCGGCCATCCGCGCGCGGCGGCGCGAGCCGCAGGACGATGTGATTTCGTACATGGTGTCGAAGGGCAAGGGCGAAATGGCCATCCTAGCCGAATGCGTGGTGTACGGCGCTGCCGGCATGGTCACCACGCAGGAGTTCATCAGCGTGGTGTTCTGGCACTGCATGTTGCATCCGGAATTGCGCGAGTTGATGCTCACCGCCGATCAGGAAACCCGCTACGAATTCCTCAACGAAGCTTTGCGGCTGGAGCCGGTCATCGCCCGCCTGAGCCGCCGGGCCTTGAGCGACATCACCGTCACCAGCGACGGCCAGACGGTCACCATCCCGGCCGGGGATCGCATTGACTTTCACCTCTACGAGATCAACGCCGACGCCCGCACTGTGGCCGATGCGCCGCGCGCCCTGCACCCGCACCGCGACCTCGGCGCCGGGGTGCCGCGCGCTGTGATGGGGTTTGGCTCCGGCATGCACAAGTGCGCGGGCGAGTTCGTGGCTATTGCCGAAACCGACGTGTTCCTGCGCCGCCTGCTGGCGCTCGACGGGCTGCGCATCGAACAGGAACCGACTCTCAATCGCAACGAACTGATTGAGGGCTACGAGCTACGGAACTTCATCATCGCCGCGGGCTAGCACCGCAGACCGACGCGGTCTTTGCGAAGCAGGCCGCGTCGGTCTGGCCCTGCCGGAAAAACAACCGCGCCGACTCGGATGAGTCGGCGCGGCGCGTTTGTTCACCGGCGGCATCGGGGCGGGCGGCCTGGCGGTTCCAACTACAGCTTGTACCCTCTCAGCCGCAGACTGTTGCTCACCACAAAAATCGAACTGAATGCCATGGCCCCCGCGGCAAGGATGGGGTTGAGGAAGCCCAGCGCCGCCGCCGGGATGAGGATGATGTTGTAAAAGAACGCCCAGAACAGATTCTGTCTGATCGTGCGCATCGTCTGCCGGGAAAGGCCGATGGCCCGGGCCACACCGCGCAGGTCGCCGCTCATCAGCGTCACGGGCGCGGCAGCCATGGCTACGTCGGTGCCGGTGCCGATGGCAATACCCACGTCGGCTTGCGCCAGCGCGGGGGCGTCGTTCACCCCGTCGCCCACCATGGCCACGAAATCGGGCGCACGGCCGTGCGCCCCCGCCTGCAATTGCTTTACCATGGCCGCTTTGTCGCCGGGCAGCACTTCGGCAATCACGTTGTCCACGCCCACCGCTTTGCCGATGGCATCGGCGGTCTTCTGATTGTCGCCGGTGAGCATAATCACTTTAAGCCCCAGCCGGTGCAAGTCGGCAATGGCCTCCACCGATCCGTCTTTGACGCTGTCGGCCACGGCAATCACCCCGGCCACTTCGCCATCCACGGCCACCACCATCGGCGTCTTGGCCTCGGACTGCAAACGGGTCACGTCGGCGCTCAAGCCGTTCACGGGTAAGCCGCGCGCTTCCATCATCCGCAGGTTGCCCACCCACACCCGCTGCCCGTCCACCTCGGCCTCAACGCCCTGCCCCGGTGTGGCAGCAAACCCATGCGCCGCACTGAGCGAAAGGCCGCGCTCGGTAGCGGCGGCCACAATGGCCTCGCCCAGCGGATGCTCGCTGCCCTTTTCGGCAGAGGCGGCAAGTTGCAGGAGGCTGGAGGTCAGACGTTGGATGTCAGAGTCCGATGCCGGACCCCCGGCGTCCGACCTCCGACCTCTGACCTCCGCCATCACTATATCGGTCACCGTCGGCCTGCCTTTGGTGATCGTCCCGGTCTTGTCGAGCACCACCGTGCGCAGCTTGCCCGCGTTCTGCAGCGCCTCGCTGGACTTGAACAGAATGCCGTGCTCCGCGCCTTTGCCGGTGCCCACCATGATGGCCGTGGGCGTGGCCAGCCCCAGCGCGCACGGGCAGGCGATGACCAGCACCGCCACCATGTTGATCAGCGAGCGCGTGAAGTCGCCGCCGCTGAACACCATCCACCCGGCAAACGTCATCAGCGCGACGACGATCACCGCCGGCACAAAAATGCCCGACACTTGATCGGCCAGTTTTTGGATGGGCGCTTTGCTGCCCTGCGCCTCTTCCACCAACTTGATGATCTGCGCCAGCGCAGTCTCCTTGCCCACTTTGGTGGCTTCGAATTTGAAAGCCCCCTGTTTATTGATCGTGCCCCCGATCACGACGCTGCCGGGACGCTTTTCCACCGGCATGGATTCCCCGGTGAGCATGGACTCATCCACCGTTGATTTGCCTTCGGTCACCACCCCGTCCACGGCCAGCTTTTCGCCGGGACGCACGATCACCACATCGCCCACCCGCACCTCGTCCAGCGGAATGTCGGCTTCGGCGCCGCCGCGCACTACGCGGGCGGTTTTAGCGCGCAGGCCCATGAGCTTTTTGATGGCGTCGCTGGTGTGGCCTTTGGCCCGGGCCTCGAGGAACTTGCCCAGCACAATCAGCGTGACGATGACGGCGGCGGTTTCAAAATACACGTGCCCCGACAGCCAGCCCAGCAGAACGGGCACCGAGTAGAAATACGCCGTCGAACTGCCCATGGCGATCAGCACGTCCATGTTGGCCGAGCCGTTGCGCAACGACTTGTAGGCGCCCACGTAATACTGCCGGCCCACGTAAAACTGCACCGGGGTGGCCAGCGCAAACAGCAGCCAGTTGAACCACCACGGGCTGCTTACCATCTCGGCCATGCCCGGCATGGACACCACGGTGATGAACGGCGGCGGCAGCAGCCTGAAGTCGCGCGCCATCGAAAGCAGGAACAGCGGCACGGTGAACAGCAGGCCCACGAGCAACAAGTGCCGCTGGGTCGCAATCTCCTTGTCGCGCGCCGCCTGCTCGGCATCTTCGACGTTGCCCTCGGCCACCACCGCCTCGAAGCCCGCCCCGGCCACCGCCTGCCGCAGTTCGCCCTGGCTCACCACGGTGGGGACGTAGCGCACGGCGGCCTTCTCGGTAGCAAAGCTCACCGTCGCCGAAAGCACCCCTTCCAGTTTCGCCAGCGCCTTTTCGAGTCGGCGGGCGTCGTTGTCGTCGGCCAGCCGCCGGATGGGCAGCAAGGCCTCGCCCACGGCCACGCCATACCCGGCCTTTTCGATGCGGGCGATGATGTCGCCCTGAGTGAGCGAGGCGGGGTCAAATTCCAAGGTGGCCCGTTCCGAGGCCAGGTTCACGTTGACGTTGGCGGCCGTGGGCAGCTTCTTCAAATTGCGCTCGATGGTCGCCGCGCAGTTGGCGCACGTCATGCCGGTGACGGGGAGGGTGAGTTGTTTGGTTGTCATTCGTATTCAGGAGTCAGAAGACAGGAGTCAGAAGACAGGAGTCGGAAGACAGGAGTCGGAAGACAGGAGTCGGAAGACAGGAGTCGGAAGACAGGAGTCGGAAGACAGGAGTCGGAAGACAGGAGTCGGAAGACAGGAGTCGGAAGACAGGAGTCGGAAGACAGGAGTCGGAAG
>JACRBQ010000051.1 GCA_016213135.1 Chloroflexota bacterium
CCTGCCGACGGGGGTGGAAATGGTGATGCCGGGGGATAACATCGACATGGCGGTGGAGTTGATTACGCCGGTGGCCTTGGAGAAAGGCTCGAAGTTCGCCATTCGCGAAGGCGGCCTGACCGTCGGCTCGGGTGTGATTACGGAGATTCTCGACTGACATGGCTAAGCAGAAGATCCGCATCCGACTCAAGGCGTACGACCATCGTGTTCTCGATCAATCCGCGCGGCGGATTGTAGAGACGGCAGAACGCACGGGGGCCCGTGTCATTGGCCCGGTGCCGCTGCCCACTCGCATCGAAAAGTTCACCGTGCAGCGCGCGGCGTTCATCGACAAAAACTCTCAGGAGCATTTTGAGATCCGCACGCACAAGCGGTTGATTGACGTGCTCGATCCGGATTCGACCACCATCGATACGCTGATGCGGCTGAATCTGCCGGCCGGCGTGGATATCGAAGTGACGCTTTAGCAGTGTTCGGCGGGCGCTTTGCCGCGCCCGGGCCGTGGCACTTCGGGATGATGCAGTCCGGCCCGGACTGACAGTCCTGTGAAGGAGTGAAGTTTTCATGAAAGGGCTATTAGGTAAAAAGGTCGGCATGACCCAGATCTTCCAAGAGGATGGGAAGTTGACTCCCGTGACTCTCATTGAAGCCGGGCCGTGCTACGTTACCCAGGTTAAGTCGGTTGACAAAGAGGGTTACAGTTCGGTGCAATTGGGTTTCAACGAAACCAAGCCCGCGCGCCTGGCGGCCGGCGAAAAAGGCCATCTCAAGCGCACCAATGCGCCGACCCTGAAGCATCTGCGCGAGTTTCGCGTAAAGGGCGACCACGGGTTGGCCGAAGGGGCCAAGGTTACCGTGGACGTGTTCACGGCCGGCGAGCACGTGGACATTATCGGTATCAGCAAGGGCAAGGGCTTTCAGGGCGGCATGAAGCGGCATAACTTCCGCGGCGCCAACAAAACGCACGGCCAGTCGGACCGCGGGCGTTCGCCCGGCTCCAACTCTTCGGGCACAACGCCCGGTCGTGTGTATAAAGGTTCTCGCCGGCCCGGCCACATGGGCTCTGTCCGCGTTACCGTGCAGAATATTACCGTGGTGCAAGTGGATGCCGAGCGCAACCTGATTGCCGTGGGCGGCGGTGTGCCCGGCGGCAAGGGGACGCTGGTGATGGTAAAGGAGGCGCGAAAACAGTAGCAATACAAGATACCCAATACACAATACCCAATATTGGGTATTCGGTATTTGGTCTTGAGTATTGATCTGCGGCGGATTGATTATGGAAGTCGAAGTCAAAGACCTCACGGGCGCAAAGGTGGGCACGGTGGAATTGCCGGCCGAAATCTTTGAAGCCCCCATCAATAAAGACCTAATGCATCAGGCGCTGACGCGGCAGTTAGCCAACGCCCGGTTGGGCACTCACGAATCCAAAGGCCGCGGCGAAGTGAGCGGCGGCGGCAAGAAGCCGTTCAAGCAAAAAGGCACCGGGCGCGCCCGCCAGGGCTCCAGCCGCGCTTCGCAGTGGAAGGGCGGCGGCAAGGCGCACGCGCCGCACTACCGTGATTACACCAGGGCCATGCCCCGGCAAATGCGTCGCGGGGCGCTGCGGTCGGCCCTTTCGGCCAAAGCCAATGAGGGGCAGGTGGTTGTGGTGGATGCGATGAAGCTCGACGGCAGCAAAACGAGCGCCATGGCTAACATCCTCCACGCGCTCGGCGCGAGCCGTTCGGCGCTGGTGCTGTTGCCCGAGACCAACGAAGCCGTTCAGAAGTCGGTGCGGAACATGGAGGGGGCAAAAACCTTGCACGCCCGCTATTTGAACGTGCGTGACTTGCTGGGCTACGATACGTTGGTGCTGCCGCTGGCGGCGCTGGATGTGATCAAATCGTACCTGGGCCTGGAGGGCGCAAAATGACCACGTTGTATGAAGTCCTGCGTCGGCCGTTGATTACCGAGAAGTCCAGCTTCCAAAGCTCCAAGTTGCGGCAATACGCATTTGAGGTGAGCCGCGATGCGACGAAGCGGCAGATCAAAGAAGCCGTGGAAGCGTTGTTCGACGTGGATGTGGTGAAAATCAACACCTTGGTAAGTCCTGCCAAACGCGCCCGCCGCCTGCGACGGGTGTCTATGCGCGCCGCCGAGTACAAAAAAGCGCTCATCACGCTGGCGGAAGGGCAGACCATTGATGTCTTTGAAGGGGTCAAGTAACCGTGGCTGTTAAAATATTCAAACCCACCTCTCCGGGCCGCCGTGGCATGACCGGCGCGACCTTTGAAGAGATTACCAGCAGCAAACCGGTTAAGGCGCTCACCCAGCAACTCCGCAAGCACGGGGGCCGCAACACGCAGGGCCGCATCACCGTGCGCCATCGCGGCGGCGGGCATCGCCGCCGCTGGCGCGACATTGATTTCAAGCGCGACAAGCGCGAGATTCCGGCGGTGGTGGCCACGATCGAATACGACCCCAACCGCTCGGCGCGCATTGCGCTGTTGAACTACGTGGACGGCGATCGCCGCTACATCATCGCTCCGCTGGGCCTTCATGTGGGCGATAGAGTGGTGACCAGCCCCACCGCTGAAATCCGGGTCGGCAACACACTGCCCATTGCCAACATTCCGGTGGGCACACTCATCCACAACATTGAGATGAAAGTCGGCAAGGGCGGCCAGATTGCCCGGTCGGCCGGCACCGCGGCGCAACTGGTGGCTAAAGAAGGCGAGTACGCCCAGGTGCGTTTGCCTTCGGGCGAAGTGCGCCTGATCCTGCAGGTGTGCCTGGCCACCATTGGCGAGGTGGGCAACCTCGACCACTCGAACGTGAAGCTGGGCAAAGCCGGGCGCAAACGCTATCTGGGCATCCGGCCCACGGTGCGCGGCACGGCTATGAGCCCGCGCGACCATCCGCACGGCGGCGGCGAAGGCCGCCAGCCCACCGGTATGCCCGGTCCCAAGTCGCCGTGGGGCAAGCCCACGCGCGGCAAGAAGACCCGGCACAACCTGTTGACCGACAGGTTCATTGTCAAACGCCGTGCCAAGAAGCAGCGGTAGTGAGGAGTTGTCATGTCGCGATCTTTGAAAAAGGGGCCTTTTGTCAGCCCCAAACTGTTGAAGAAAATTGAGGCCATGAACACCCGGGGCGAAAAGAAAGTCATTCGCACCTGGTCTCGGGCCAGCGTCATCTTCCCGCAAATGGTGGGCCACACCATCGCCGTGCACGATGGCCGGCGCCATGTGCCCATTTATCTCACTGAAAACATGGTGGGACACCGGCTGGGCGAGTTCGCCCCCACGCGCACCTTTCGCGGGCACGTGACCAAAGAAAAGAAGACCGAAGTGGCGGAGGGCTAAACCATCATGGAAAGTCATCTCGTCCGGGCGAGCGCCATTCGCGTGCCCGGTTCCCCTCAGAAAGCGCGGCTCGTGGCCAATATGGTGCGCGGCAAAGGCGCCAACGCGGCGCTGGTGCTGTTGAAGTTTATGCCCAATGCGGCGGCCAAGGATGTAGCCAAGGTGATCAAATCGGCCATGGCGAATGCCGAGGAAAACTTCGGCATGAACGCCGACGACCTGGTCGTAAAGACCATCATGGTGGACGGGGCGCAGTTTCTCAAGCGCCGCCGGTTCGCTTCGCGTGGCCGCTCGAACATGATACAGAAACGGATGTCGCATATCTCCGTGGTTCTAACAGAACGGGAAGGGACGGCTTAATGGGTCGCAAAGTTCATCCAATCGGTTTCCGGCTGAAGATCAACAAGGACTGGGAAGGGCGCTGGTACGCCGAAGGCGGCAAGTATGTCAAGCAGCTCCACGAGGACTTCACCATCCGCCGGATGATTGCCAAAGGCAACGACAAAGCCTCCATCTCGAAGGTCGACGTCGAGCGCTTCCCGAATCTGGTGCACGTCACCATCCACACGGCCAAGCCGGGGATTGTGATCGGGCGCAAGGGCGCGCAGGTGAAAGTGCTGCGTACCGACCTGGAAAAACTTTGCGGCAGCAAGGTCAAGGTGGATGTCAACGAGATTACCAATCCGGACCTGGACGCCAAACTGGTGGCCGAGAACATCGCCGGGCAAATGGAACGACGTATCAGCCACAGCCGGGCCATGAAGCGGGCCATTCAGCAGGCCATGCGGGGCGGGGCCAAGGGTATCAAGATTTTGTGCGCCGGCCGTTTGGGCGGCAGCGAAATGGCCCGCCGCGAATGGCAGCGCGAAGGCCGCGTGCCGCTGCAAACCTTGCGCGCCGACATTGACTTTGCCCGGGCCGAGGCGCTGACGACATACGGGCGCATTGGCGTGAAGGTGTGGATCTACAAGGGCGAAGTGTTGAAGGAAGAGAAACCGGAAGTTACAGACGTTTACGTGAGCGAGTAAGACGTGAAACGTGATGCGTTGAGGCGTATCACGGATCGCTAGTCGCGTATCACGAGGTGAGTTCTCTATGTTGATGCCAAAACGAGTCAAATACCGCAAGCAAATGCGGGGGCGGATGACCGGCACTGAAACGCGCGGGGCCGAGATCCATTTCGGCGAATATGCGTTGCAGGCGGTGGAGCCGGGCTGGATGACCCAGCGGCAAATTGAGGCCGCCCGCCGCGCGCTGGTGCGCTTTATGAAGCGCAAAGGCAAAGTGTGGATCCGCGTGTTCCCCGACAAGCCGGTGACCAAGAAGGCCGCCGAAACTCGCATGGGCAAGGGCAAGGGCGCCGTGGATCACTGGGTGGCCGTGGTGCGGCCGGGCCGCATTATCTTTGAACTGGCCGGGTTGGACGAAGCGACCGCGCGGCAAGCCATGCGCCTGGCGTCGTACAAACTGGCGCTAAAAACCAAAATAGTTATCCGGCGCGACCTGGCGCAAACGGTCTCGACGGGAGAATAGCCATGAAGATCAGCGAAGTTCGCGCTCTCCAATCCGGCGAAATCGAGACCAAACTCGACGATTCGCGGGAAGAATTGTTCAAACTGCGCTTGCGGCTCACCACCGGCCAAATGACCGACACCTCGCGGGTGGCCGCGGTGAAGCAGGACGTGGCCCGGTATCTGACGGTGTTGCGTGAGCGTGCCATAGCCGCCGAGTTGTCGGCGAAGACGGAGAAGTAATCTATGAATAACCGGTCTCGCCTTGTCGGCAAAGTGACCAGCAACAAAATGACCAAGACCGTGGTGGTGGAAGTGTTCAACGTGAAGCGCCACCCGTTGTACGGCAAAGTGGTTCGCAGCAGCGCGCGCTACAAAGCGCACGACGAGAAGAAAGAGTGCCATGTGGGCGACGTGGTGGAAATCGTGGAGTCGCAACCGCTGAGCAAAGAGAAACGTTGGGTCGTGGAGCGGATCATCACCCAGAGTGTGGCCACTCTGCCGGTTGAGGCCTAACGGAGGGACATCATGATTCAACAAGAATCCCGACTGGTTGTGGCCGATAACACCGGCGCCCGCGAATTGCTCGTCATCCGCGTGTTGGGTGGCTCCACGCGCCGCTACGGGTCGGTGGGCGATGTGGTGGTGGCCACGGTGAAGGAAGCGACCCCCCAAGGCTCTGTCAAAAAGAGCGAAGTGGTGAAGGCGGTGATCGTTCGCGTCTCAAAAGAATATCGCCGCGACGACGGGTCGTACATTCGTTTTGACGACAATGCGGCGGTGATTATCGACGCCGACGGTGAGAACCCGCGGGGGACCCGCATTTTTGGGCCGGTGGCTCGCGAGCTGCGCGAAAAAGGGTACATGAAGATCGTGTCTCTCGCGCCGGAGGTGCTCTAAATGAAAGTCAGAATCAAGAAGGGCGATACGGTGGAAGTGATCGCCGGCAACGAGAAGGGCAAGCGCGGCGAAGTGATCAAGGTCGTCCGCGCCAAAGAAGGCAAATACCGCGTGGTCATACAGGGGCTTAACATCCGCAAAAAGCACCAGAAGCAGGCGAAGACGGGCGGGCGGCAGAATCTGGCCCCCGGCATTATCCAGTTTGAAGGCTCCATCGACATTTCCAACGTGATGCTGGTGGACCCGAAATCGGATGAGCCGACCCGCATCGGATTGACCCGCGATGGGCAGACCCACAAGGTCGTGCGTGTGGCCCGCAAGAGCGGCGAAGCGATTGATCGATAGCGCCGCCGGGAGCGATAGTACAGAATGCCAAACCTGAAAGAACGTTATCGCAAGGAAATTGTTCCGGCGTTGATGAAGGAGTTTTCCTTCCGCAATGTCCTGGAAGTGCCGCGCATCCAAAAGGTGGCCGTGAACATCGGCGTGGGCGAAGCCCTGGACAATGCCAAGGCGCTGGACGCGGCGGTGAGCGACATGCAGATCATCACCGGGCAGAAGCCGCTGGTGGTGAAGGCCCGCAAAGACATCGCCAACTTTAAGCTGCGCGCCGGCAAACCCATTGGGGTGACGGTGACGCTGCGCGGCGAGCGCATGTGGAGCTTTTTGGACCGGCTGATGAACGTGGCCCTGCCCCGCGTGCGCGATTTTCGCGGCATTCCGACCAAAGGGTTCGACGGGCGCGGCAATTACACTCTGGGCCTGCGGGAGCAGTTGGTGTTCCCGGAGATTGAGTACGACAAAATTGACAAATTGCGCGGCATGGAAATTACCGTGGTGACCACGGCCCACACCGACGAGCATGGCCGCCGGCTGCTGGCCCTGTTGGGAATGCCGTTCCAGAAACCGGGGAAGAACTAAACTATGGCCAAGAAATCGATGATCAACCGCGAAGCGCATCGGAAGTTCAAAGTGCAAGTTCGCAATCGCTGCCGCCGCTGCGGTCGGCCTCGCGGGTATATGCGCCATTTTGCGCTGTGCCGCATTTGTTTCCGTGAGTTGGCACTTGCCGGGCAGATTCCGGGCGTCGCCAAGTCGTCGTGGTAGGAGTTATTATGAGCGTTAATGTCACTGATCCCATTGCCGATATGCTGACTCGCATGCGTAATGCGACGATGGTCGGCCACGCGACGACCTCGGTGCCTTATTCAAAGATGAAGGGCGCGATTGCCCGGATTCTCAAAGACGAAGGTTTTATTGAAGACTTTGACGTGGCAGAGGAGCCGGGCAGTCCTGCGAAGATGATCCGCGTCAAGCTGAAGTACGTAGGCGTGCGCCGCGAGAAACGCGCGGTGATGACCGGCATGGATCGGGTGAGCCGCCCCGGACGGCGCGTCTATGTGAGCAAGTCCGACATCCCCTGGGTGTTGTCGGGGATGGGGGTGGCGATTCTGTCCACGCCCAAAGGTGTGATGACCGGCCAACGGGCCCGCGCTCTGGGCGTGGGCGGCGAGTTGTTGTGCCAGGTTTGGTAATACTCCCTGTGAGTAAAGTCGGATCGGTCCTGGCTCGCCAGTGTGGCCGACATCCTGAGGAGGATTAGAACAGTGTCTCGTATTGGTCGCAAGCCGATTCCCGTGCCCCCTGGGGTGGCGGTCACAATCGACGGCAGTGAAGTGAAGGTCAAAGGCCCCAAGGGCGAATTGACTCGCACCTTCCGTGAGGAAGTGTCCATCAAGCAAGAGGGCGATGTGCTCAACGTGTCGCGCTCGGGCGACGAGCGGACGGTTCGCGCTTTGCATGGTTTGTCACGGGCGTTGTTGAGCAACATGGTGGTGGGTGTGAGCCAGGGATTTGAAAGAATCCTGCAGATTGAAGGCGTGGGTTACCGCGCCGAGTTGAAGGGCAAAGACCTGGTGATGGCGCTCGGGTTCTCGCACCCGGTGACGGTGACGCCGCCGCCCTCCATTTCCTTTAAAGTGGACGAGAAGGCCCGCACGATTACGGTGGCCGGGCCTGATAAGGAACAGGTGGGGCAGGTGGCAGCCGACATTCGCGCCTGGCGCAAGCCGGAGCCTTACAAAGGCAAGGGTCTGCGTTATCAGGGCGAGCACGTTCGCCGCAAGGCTGGTAAAGCAGGGAAGGCTCAATAGCTATGGCTAAAAGTCGAGAAGCAATGCGCAAGCGCCGCCAACGGCGCGTTCGGAGCCGCGTGGCGGGCACGGCTGAACGCCCGCGCCTGAATGTCTATCGCAGCCTGTCGAATATCTTCGTGCAGGTGATTGACGATGAGAGCGGCCACACGCTGGCCCAGGCGTCCACGATTGATGCCGAATTGAAGGCCAAGATGGCCGGCAAGAAGAAGACCGAGCAGGCCCAGGCGGTGGGCGCAGCAGTGGCGGAACGCACGCTGGCCAAAGGCCTCAAGGCCGTGGTGTTTGATCGGGCCGGGTATCGCTACCACGGGCGAGTTAAAGCATTGGCCGATGCCGCCCGCGCAGCCGGATTGGATTTCTAAAACATGGAAAAGCGTCAGAACAAGCAACGACAGAATCGGGCCGGTGACCGCGCTCCGGGCGCAGGCGAAGAAGAGCGCGAGGAGCTTGACGAGCGCGTGGTGGATATTGCCCGCGTGGCCAAAGTGATCAAGGGCGGGCGCCGCTTTGCCTTTCGCACCGTGGTGGTGGTCGGCGACAACAAGGGCCGTGTGGGGGTGGGCGTGGGCAAGAGCCGCGCCGTGCCCGATGCCATCCGCAAAGGCACCGATCGCGCCCGCAAGAATATGAAGTCCGTCTCGCTGTCCGGGTCAACCATCCCGCACGAAGTAACGGCGGAGCACGGCGGCGCGGAAGTGTTCCTCAAGCCGGCCACGCCGGGCACCGGCGTGATTGCCGCCGGTGGTGTGCGCGCCGTGCTGGAAGCTGCCGGGGTGAGGGACATTCTCACCAAATCGCTCGGCAGCGCCAATGTGCTAAACGTGATCCAGGCCACGCTGAAGGGCTTGCATCGGATGAAGAACGTGGAAGACCAGGCGCGGGCGCGTGGCAAGGATGTGTCTGAGCTTCTGCCCTTCTGGAGTCGGAAGAAACATGCCTAAAGAAGAAAACACCAAGCGAGTTCGTATTACACTGGTGCGCAGTGCGCTGGGCTATTCGGAGCGCCACAAGGCGACGGTGCGGGCGTTGGGCTTGCGCCGGTTGCACCAGTCGGTGGAACTGGCCGACACGCTCACCCTGCGCGGTATGTTGGCCAAGGTGGGCCATCTGGTGACGGTGGCGGAGGCCTGAGCAACATGAAACTACACGATCTGCAACCCAATCCGGGCGCCAAGAAGACGCGCAAGCGCCTGGGCCGCGGCATTTCCGCCGGGCAAGGCAAAACGGGCGGCCGCGGCACCAAAGGGCAGGGCGCGCGCCAGGGTGGCGGCCCTTCGCCTTATTTTGAAGGCGGTCAACTGCCGCTGGTGCGGCGTCTGCCGTTCAAGCGCGGGTTCACCAACCTGCGTAGAGTGAAGTATATGGAAGTGAGCCTCGACAAGCTGGAAAGCCACTTTGTGAAGAACGGGGTGGTGACGCCCGATACGTTGGCCGGCGCCGCGGTGATGAAAGACACCAGCAAACCCGTGGTGATATTGGGCAATGGCGAATTGACCAAGCCGCTCACCGTGAAAGTACACCGGGTAACGGCGTCGGCGAAGGCTGCCATTGAGAAGGCAGGCGGCACGGTGGAGCTTTTGCCGTTGGTCGAAGGCGAGGAGGCAGGCGAGTAATCGCCTGTTCAACACACGACATGAAACGATCCGCGTGGCGGTATCTCTGGTCAGCAGAAGAAATTCGCAACCGGGTACTTATTACGCTGGGCCTGTTGATACTTTACCGGCTGGCGGCGCATGTGCCGGTGCCGGGAGTTAATCGCGATGCGATCCAACAGATTCTAACCTCCGGCGGCGGCGCGGGCAACTTGTTGAGCCTGCTGGATTTGCTCTCCGGCGGCACCGTGTCAAACTTTTCTGTGCTGGCCATGGGCGTGTATCCTTACATCACCGCCCAGATCATTCTGCAATTGCTGGTGCCTATCATTCCGGCGCTGCAGAAACGCATGGAAGACGATCCGAAGGCCGGGCGCGAGTTTCAGGAGCGCTGGACGTATTACCTGGCGATCCCCATGGCGGCGCTCTCGGCCATCGGGCAAATCCGCATTTTCAACGCCTCCATTCCGGGCGTGCAGGTGCTGCCGCAATTTGGCTTCAGCGGGGCCAACCTGCTGCCCACCCTGACGACCATCATCAGCATGGCCGCCGGCACCATGTTTGCCATCTGGCTGGGCGAGTTGATTTCGGAATACGGCATTCGTGGGCAGGGGTTGTCGCTCATCATCTTCAGCGGCATCGTCAGCCGGTTGCCGTCTACCGTGGGCACGTTGTGGGTGGATCAGGAGCGCCGCTGGTTGCTGCTGGGCGCATTTGTGCTGCTGATGGCTCTCACGGTGTTTGCGATTGTGATTGTGACGCAGGGCCGCCGCAACGTGCCGGTGATGTACCCCGGGCGGCGGGTGGGCAACCGGCAATCCATGCCCGTGAAGGGCACATTGCCGCTGTTGGTGAACATGGCGGGTATGATCCCGATCATCTTCGCCCAATCCATTCTCACCTTCCCGGCCATCATCGCGCAGTTTTTCACCTCCTCGCAGTTGGAATGGGTGCGGAACCTTTCCACCGGCACGATTAGCCTGTTCAGCGATTCGCGGAACAATGGTTACATCACCATCTACTTCTTCATGGTGGTGCTGTTTTCGTTCTTCTACACCGACGTGATCTTCCAGCAACAGAACTACGGCGAGAACTTGAAGAAGGTGGGCGCGCAAGTGCCGGGCGTTACCAAAGGCGTTCCCACTCAGCGCTATCTCAACCGGGTGCTTCAGCGCATCACGTTGCCCGGGGCGGTCTTCCTGGGTGTGGTAGCCATTCTGCCCTTTGTGGCCGGCAACGTGCTGCAGGCCAACGCCTTTTCGGTGCTAGGCTCCGGCTTGTTGATTGTGGTAGGCGTGGTTAAGGACACCTTCTTTGGCCTGGAAACTGAACTGAAACTGCGCGGCTACGACGACTCGTTGTTGGTGCGTTAAGCCGCACACTGGTTATGCCGGTTTATCTTGTTCTCATCGGGTTGCCCGGCGCGGGCAAAGGCACGCAGGCTGCCCTCCTCAGCAAGCAGCACGGGCTGGCCCATGTGTCATCGGGCGATCTGTTCCGCGATAACATCAAGCGGCAGACGCCGCTGGGGCAGCAGGTCGAAGCCATCCTAAAACGGGGCGACCTGGTTCCGGACGATGTGACCATTGCCATGGTGCGCGACCGGCTGAAGAATCCGGAATGCGCCAGGGGCGCCGTGTTGGACGGCTTTCCGCGCACACCGGCGCAGGCCAAAGCGTTGGAGGCCATGTTGACCGAACTGGGCGGGCGCGTCAACCTTGTCCCGTACATTCAGGTGAGCGAACCGGTGCTGGTGGAACGTCTCACCGGGCGTTGGACGTGCAAAGGCCCCGGCCAGCACGTTTACCACCTCAAGTTCAATCCGCCCAAAGCGGCGGGCGTGTGCGATGTGGATGGCACAGAATTGTTCCAGCGGCCCGACGACCGCGAAGAAACGGTCAAGAATCGCATTGCCGAGTATGTGGCCAAGACCTCTCCGCTGATTGAGCACTACCGTTCGTTGGGACTGCTCGTCGAAATCAACGGCGATCAGGCGATAGAGCCAGTGACGGCGCAACTTTTGGCGGCGGTTGCCGGCGCCAAATGAATCGGGCGCAGAGGCGATGATTGTTCTGAAGTCGACACGCGAGCTGGCCCTCATGCGCGAGGCGGGCAGGATTGTGGCGACGTTGCTGCAGGAACTCAAAGCGCAGGTGCGGCCGGGTGTTACCACCGGCGAGTTGGATCGAGTGGCGGCCCGGGTGCTCAAGCAGCACGGGGCCACATCGCCCTTTTACAATTATCCGAATCACGTGCGCAGCCAGCGCCCGTTCCCCGGCATGATCTGCACCTCGGTGAACGAAGAGCTGGTGCACGGCATTCCAGGCAAACGCGCCCTGCGCGAGGGCGACATTATCAAGATCGATTGCGGGGCCACATTCAAGGGCTGGATTGCCGACAGCGCGTGGACTTTTCCGGTGGGGCAGATTAGCCCCGAGGCCCAGCGGTTGCTGGAGGTGACCGAAGGGGCGCTGTATGCCTCGATTGCCGCGGCCCGCCCGAACAACCGCACGGGCGACATGTCGGCGGCCTTGCAGCAGTTTGTGGAAGAGCGCGATTTCAATGTGGTGCGCGAGTACACCAGCCACGGGGTGGGGCGGCATTTGCACGAAGACCCCCAGGTTCCCAACGTGGGCGCGCCGGGCCGTGGCGCCAAGCTACGCCCCGGCATGACGATTGCGGTGGAGCCAATGGTGCTCGCCGGGAATTATAAAACTCGCGTGCTGAGCGACCAGTGGACGGTGGCGGCCAAAGACGGCAAGCTGACCGCGCACTTTGAACATACCATTGCGATTACAGACGGCGAACCGGACATTCTGACCCGTCTGTAGTGACACATGGTATAATCAGAACTTCGGAATGCGGTCAATAGACTTGCGCACCGGGGGCCGTTGCCGCCAGGTGCGCCGAATTATGGAGAAGTTGACATGAAAGTGAAGCCATCGGTGGGCAAGCGTTGCCCCAAGTGCAAAATCATCCGCCGCGCCGGCAAGGTGCTGGTTATTTGCGAAAACCCCAAGCACAAGCAGCGCCAGGGGTAGCATGTTTCTGACCCCGCCTCCGGCCCCGTCCAACGGCCGGGCTGACGGAGCAGGCAGAGTTTAGGATTAAGGAAAGACACTATGCGTATTGAAGGTGTGGACCTCCCTCGTGATAAGCGGGTGGAAATTTCGCTCAGATATCTCTTCGGCATCGGACCGAAGACCGCTCGCGAAGTGCTGGCGGCTACCAAGGTGAACCCGGACACGCGGGTGAAGGACCTTACCGAAGCCGAAGTCGGCGCCCTGCGCGACTACATCGGCGGGCACTTTACGGTGGAGGGCGACCTGCGCCGCGAAGTGCAGTTGAACATCAAGCGGCTCATCGAAATCGGCAGCTACCGCGGCTTGCGCCACCGCCGCAACCTGCCGGTTCGCGGCCAGCGCACGCGCACCAACGCCCGCACCCGCAAGGGCACGAAGAAGACCGTGGCCGGGCGTGGCCGCCGGCGCGGGGCGAAGAAGAAATAGTTCTCTATCAGGCAGTTGCCGCCAACGGCTTGCTCTGCTGGCAGTGTTCCGGTTCTGTTCCTTCCAACCGGGCGGCTGCACAGCCGGCAGAGGGGCGGGCGGCGGCAATCGCTTGCGATTGGGCGGCAGCGCGGTTTTCGCGCTGTTGCAGTCAACTTGTAACGAGAAGGAAGACACATGGCTCGAACTGTAAAGGGCGCTCGTCGGACCAATCCGAAAAAGATCAAAAGGAACGTCGCCTATGGGCAGGCGCACGTTCACGCCACATTCAATAATACGATTGTGACCATCACCGATCAGCAAGGGAACGCGGTGGCCTGGGGTAGCGCCGGCACGGCCGGCTTCAAAGGCAGCCGCAAGAGCACGCCGTATGCTGCTCGTATGGCCGCCCAGCAAGCCGTGAAAAGCGCCATGGATATGGGGATGCAGGAAATTGACATCTTCATCAAAGGCCCCGGCCCCGGCCGTGAAGCGGCCATCCGCGCGATTCAGGGCATGGGCGTCAAAGTGCGCGCCATTGCCGACATCACTCCGGTGCCGCATAACGGCTGCCGCCCGCCCAAACGACGCCGCGTCTAAACTGTTGGAAGGAAAGCATGGCTAAGTATCTCGATCCTGTTTGCAAACTTTGCCGCCGCGAAGGCGAAAAACTTTTTCTCAAGGGGACGCGTTGTTTGTCGCCCAAGTGCTCGTTTGAGCGCCGCGCGTACGCGCCCGGCCAGCACGGTAAGGACGGCCAAATGAAGCGAAACCGGACCTCCGATTTCGCCAACCAGTTGCGCGAGAAGCAGAAGGCCCGCCGCATTTACGGTGTGCTCGAAGCGCAGTTCCGCCGCTACTACGAGCAAGCGCTGCACCAGCCCGGCGTCACGGGCCAGGCGATGCTGCAAATGCTGGAGAGCCGGCTGGACAACGTGGTGTACCGCCTGGGCTTTGCCGAAAACCGCGCGCACGCCCGCAACCTGGTCACGCACGGTCACTTCAACGTCAATGGCCGCCGCACCGACGTGCCCTCCATGATTCTTAAGCCCGGCGACGTGGTTGAAGTGCGCGCCGGCTCGCGCACCCGGACGTATTTCAAGTCCCTGCCCGATGTCAGTGAAACGCGAAGTGTGGTCAGTTGGCTCAGCCGCGACGTGGCCGGCCTGAGCGGCAAGGTGCTGCAGGTGCCGGCCCGCCAGGAAATCGACGCCAAACTCAACGAGCAGTTGATCGTGGAGTTCTACTCGCGCTAAGGGGCGAGATCGGCTGACTATTGGCCTCGCTGGAATATCTACTTCGCCGTGCCGGCGGCGCGTATGCGCCGCCCGAGGCGGGGAGGGTTGAGCTTTGACTACTGCAAATAACATGGTTGTCCCGAAAATCGAGCGCGACGCGATGTCGCGCAATTACGGGCGTTTTGTCATCGGGCCGCTGGAATCGGGTTACGGCATCACGCTCGGCAATTCGCTGCGGCGCGTGCTGCTGTCGTCGCTGCCGGGGACGGCTGTTACCTCGGTTCGCGTCAGCGATGTTGTGCATGAATTCTCAGACATCCCCGGTGTAAAAGAAGACACGATGCAGGTGTTGCTGCAGGTGAAACAATTGCGGCTCATTTTGCACGAGGGTGAAACGTCCCGCCTGCGCCTCGACGTCCGGGGCGAGGGCACGGTAACCGCCGCCGACATTGTGTGCCCGGCTGAAGTCGAAATTATGAACCCCGATCTGTACCTGTTCACGGTGGATAGCGACAAGGCCAAGCTGGAAATCGAAATGACGGTGGGGCGGGGGCGGGGTTATTCGCCCGCCGAAGAGCGCGGCCGCCTGCCCATCGGCGAAATGCCCGTGGACGCGATTTATAGCCCGATCAAGCGCGTGAACTTCGACGTGCAACGCGCCCGCGTGGGGCAGAATACCAACTACGACAAGATCG
>JACRBQ010000049.1 GCA_016213135.1 Chloroflexota bacterium
CCGTTCCACAGGCCGCGTTCGGCGCGGGCGAGGATGCTGGTGCGCGTACGCTCGCCGACCTGCTCCCGCTCGAATTCGTTGAGCGCCCCCATGATGGTGACGAAGCACTTGCCCTGGGCCGTCGTGGTGTCGAAGTCCTCCTTGAGGCAGATGAAATCCACGCCGTGCTGTTTGAAGAACTCGATCATATCGAGTAGAGGCATAGTCACTTCACTCAACCTTTCCGAGCCAACTGACGGTAAGGCATGGGGTCCACAGCGACGGCCTGCTGCACCAAGCGGTAGAACAGCTTCCCCCGATGATGGGAGAGCCGTCGGTTGAACCGGAACGTGAACTCGTTGAGGTAGGCATCCAAATGCTCGCGCGTGACTCGTCCATGGTGGATACCCAAGAGCCACCGTTTCAGCAGGGCCGCGACCCGATGCACGTGGGGCAGCAGGCTCGAAGCGGTCTGGCCGCTCCCACTCACGACGCGGGGCCGGTGGGTATAGCCATGCTCGGCCAGACCAGGGTAGGACGTCCAGCCGTCCGTGCTGACGACCGCGCCTGGAGCCACCGCCTTCCGCACGAAGCCCACCACACTGTCTCCCGAGGCGTCGGGAATCCGCTGGAGTCGGATACGTCCCATCCCTTGACCCCGCACCTCGGCCGCGACAGCGACCAGCGCCTTGGTCTCTCCGAGGTGGCGCTTGCCTCCACCCTTCTCGACACCCCCGACGTAGATCTCATCGACTTCGACCCTATCCGTCAGCGGTTCGCGTCCGGGACGGACCATGGCACAGCGCAGTTTTTGCAGGCAGCTCCACGCGGTCCGGTAGCTGCCCAACCCCAACGCTCGCTGCATGCCCAACGCGCTCATGCCACTCTTCTGGTTGGTGACCCACCACATGGCTCGGAACCAGACCCGCAGGGGCAGATGGCTATCCTGGAAGATCGTCCCAGCGGTCACCGAGACGTGCGTCCGACAGGCCCGACACACCACGAGTCCCCGGGCGGTCTTCCACCCCTGCGCATAGCGACAGCGGGAGCACTGGAACCCACTCGGCCAGCGCAGCCGCACCAGGTAGGTGCGACACGCAGCGTCAGTCCGAAACCGGTCCTCGAATTCCAGCAACGTCTTGGGATAGTCCTCCACAATGCGACGATGCTACCGCGCAAGGGAGGTTGAGTCAAGTGCATAAGCCTCTGGCCCCAAAGTGATCTCGACGGTTTGTTCGCGGTAGGCCGGCCACTGGGCCGCTGTTGCGGGCGTCCGGGGTCACG
>JACRBQ010000053.1 GCA_016213135.1 Chloroflexota bacterium
GTGCGCAGGCCTATGCCGCTTTGGCTACGGTGTTGAACACCGCCAAGCGAGCGGGCGAAAACGTCTTTCAGAAGTTGATTAACCTGATGGGTGCGCCTGTTTTGCATTTCCTTCAACCGTCAATTGCGTGAGCAGTTACAATGTGCCCATCGGCTTTGACACAGACGTGAACGGCGCGGCTCTGGGCGAATGGCTGTGGGGGGCGGCGCAGGGGTTGGACACTTTCATTTACCTCACCATCGGCACCGGCATCGGCGGCGGCGGATTGATGAACGGCAAACTGATGCACGGCCTCATCCACCCGGAGATGGGCCACGTGATGCTGCCCCACGACCGGGCCGCCGACCCGTTTCCCGGTGCGTGCCCGTTTCACGGCGATTGCTTCGAGGGGCTGGCCGCCGGGCCGGCCATCCAAAAACGCTGGGGCCAACCGGCCGAGACGCTGCCCCCCGACCACCCGGCGTGGGAGTTGGAAGCTCATTACATCGCGCTGGCGCTGGCGGGCTACGTTTGCACGCTGTCGCCTCAGCGCATCGTGCTGGGCGGCGGCGTAGTAAGCCAACCGCACCTGCTGCCGCGCATTCGCCGCAAGGTGCTGGCCACACTCAACGGCTACGTCCAATCGCCGCAACTGCTGCAGGACATCGACAACTATATCGTCCCGGCCGGGTTGGGCGGGCGGGCCGGCGTGCTGGGCGCCATGGCATTGGCAGTTCCGTTGTCGAAGTCAAAGCATTCCGTGATATGATCTGCCGCGCAATTTACGCACTAACATTCCTATCGGAGACCACGATTATGTTGAGGACGACCAAGGCATCATTGATTGTTGCGGCCGCAGCTATTATTATCATGGCCGCGGCTTCCCCTCTTTCGCCCGTGGCGGCGGCCGGGTTAGCGGCGCCTGTCGGCGCGGAGCCTGTGCTCGTTGTGCCGGGCAACCTGCTGACGAACCCCGGCTTCGAAAGCCCGTTCGTCAAGCAGTGCTGCCAGACCGACCTGACGATTTATCTGTCCAATACGCCCATTGACGAAGTGCAAGCGGCGCACGGCTGGTCGGGCTGGTGGCGGCAACCGGACAGTTCGCCCGATTATCCGTCGCGTTGTGACCTGCCCACTTCGGAGCGCGTCTGCGAAATCTGGCACCGCCCGGAATGGCGGGAGGCCGCGCCCTACGCCAGCCGCATCCACACTGGCCTGAATGCGCAAAAATACTTCACGTTCTGGTCGGTACATGAATCGGGCATGTATCAGCGCGTGACCGGCCTCACCCCCGGCACGAAATTACAGTTCAGCGCCTACATGTCGGCCTGGTCAACGGCGCAGGCGGAGAATTTGTTGTCTGCCGGTCAGCAGTCGATGACTCTGAAGGTCGGCATCGATCCCTACGGCGGCACTAATCCTTTCAGCTCGAACATCGTGTGGAGCCAACCGGGCGATTCCTATGACACGTTCGCGCAGTTCACGGTGCAGGCCACCGCCGGGGCCGACGCCGTCACCGTGTTCACCTATTCCCGGCCGGTGTATCCGTTGCAGCACAACGATGTGTACGTTGACGACGCGGCGCTGGTGGCCCTGGGCAAAACCGCTGCGCCTTCGGTCAATCTGTCCGTCGCCTCCCCCCGCAGCCAGCCCGCTCCCGTCGCGGCCCCCGGCAGCACCACCGTCGACCCGGCCACCGGAAACATTCTGTACGTTGTTCAGCCGAGAGACACCCTGTGGAGCATCTCCCAGCGTTTCAACACAACCACCGGAGCGCTGGCCTCACTCAACGGCCTGAAAGACCCATACAAGATCAAGCCCGGGAAGGTGCTCATTGTGGGCCGGCAGGTGGCGCCCAAAAAGGTGTACGTCACCACAAAGGATGCCAACGGCAATCTGCTATACACCGTCCAGACCCGCGACACGCTTTATACTCTTGCGGGGATCTTCAACACTACGACTGATGCGCTCATGCAGCTCAATGGCTTGAAGGACGCGGCCGCCATCCGCGTGGGACAAGTGATTATCGTGGGCAAAGCGAAGTAACCCGCAACGCAATGGGCGGCCCCGGCACAATGCCGGGGCTTTTTGTAAGGGCGAAGCATTCGCGCACAACCGGCTTATTTTTGCGGCTGGCCGCAACGCGAATGCTTCGCCCCAACGGCAAGACGATAGGGTCAAAAAAGCGCAATCTGTGGCCGCGCGCGGTACATAATACGGGCACTGCGCCATGCAATTCCTCTTTTTGCTTGTCATCTCCGTCGTCATGGGCATCGTGCCCATGCTCATCTACGCCACGTTTCTGTGGTGGCTCGACCGCTGGGAGAAAGAGCCGCTGCCCTTGCTGGCGGCGGCGTTTCTGTGGGGCTTTGTGCCGTCGGCCATCCTGGCCATCATCGCTCAACTGGTGCTGGATATCCCCACCTCGGCAGTATTGAACTACAACCATCTGGCCTACGAGTTGGTGAGCGGCAGCATCATCGCCCCCATCACCGAAGAGAGCATCAAAGCCGTGGCGCTGCTGATGATCTTTGTCTTCTTCTATCGTGAATTCGATTCGCCGCTGGACGGGATCATCTACGGGTCGCTGGCGGGCTTTGGCTTTGCGGCCATCGAAAACGTGCTGTACTTCGTGAACGGCGACAGCCAGGACCTCGCCAGCCTCGGCTGCCTGATTTTTATGCGGGCCTTTCTGTTTGGATTGAATCACGCCTTCTTCACCAGTCTCACCGGCATCGGATTTGCGCTGGCGCGCTATCAAAAGAACCTCCTGCTCAGACTGCTCCTGCCGCTGTTGGGGTTGGGCGCTGCCATATTCGCCCACGGGCTGCACAACGGGCTGGCGACCTTCGGCCTGGTCGGCATACCGCTTGCCGTGCTGGCCGACTGGTTCGGCGTGCTGGGGGTGCTCACTGTGGCGCTGGTGTCGCTGGCCTCCGAGGCCGGCTGGATCAAAACATACTTGGCCGAGGAGGTGCATCTGGGCACGCTCACCGCGCGGCAGGCGGCCACGGCGGGGTCGTTCAGCGGCCGCATTGGCGTGGAGCTGCGCGCGTGGGGCGGCGGCCCCGGCCTGTGGTGGCGCACCCGGCGCTTCTATCAGCGTTGCGCCGAGCTGGCGTTCAAAAAACATCAACTGGACAAAATGGGCAACGAGGGCGGAAATGTTGCAGTGGTGGAGAAGTTGCGGGGCGAGGTGCAAGCGTTCAGCAAAAGGCTTGGGGACGCGGACGCACGCTGATGAACGCGGATTGCATCATCTCAAAAAATTGGGGTGGGGGCAGACCTGTATGTCTGCCCTGTGCGTTCATCTGCGCCCGGGGAAATTGGCTATGGTAGAATAGCCGCAGTTGCCCCCATAGCTCAGTGGATAGAGCGCTACCCTCCGGAGGTAGATGCCGGCGTTCGAGTCGCCGTGGGGGCGCTCACATGCACAGGCCCGACGATTGTCGGGCCTGTGTGATTCACCGCCAAGCCGACGGCGTCAGCGCTGCCCAGCATGCGGCACATCGCGCATCCGCAGCGCCGCCGTAACCGCGAAGGCGTGGGCCAGCAGGGTGAGCGTGAGCAAGGCCATGAACCCGAACGACTGCACCACCACGCCGCTGAGGGTGGTGGCAAACAACACGATGCCCAGCAACGAATTGGTAAACCCCAGGTACAACGACCGTTCGGCCGCCGGGGAAATATCCAGCAACAGGCTCTGGCCCGCCACCCCCACGCCCGATTCGCGCAGGCCCGAGAGGGCGAACACCGGTATGAGCCACCACGAGGCCACGGCGCCGGACAGGTTGAGCAGCGGCGCGGCGATGGCTAACACCAGAACAAAGCACGTCATCGCCAGCCCGGCGGAGGCCGCCACCGCCATGGTGCGGCGATTGCCCCATTGAGCCGAGAAGCGCCCATAAATCACGTTGGACAGCAAACTGGACACGGTGTAAACCGCCAGATAGACGCCGACCATGCCGGGCGCGCCGCCCAGCCGCTGTTGGACGTATACGGCAAAGAACGGCGTCGCCGCCCCGGCGATCATCAGCGATGACCGCAGGGAAATGAAATGGCGGAAGTTGCCGTCGGAGCGGAAGGCCTGCGCCCCGCGCCGAATCTGGCTGAGCACCGAGGTCGCCGGCCGCGTGTCGGTATCTTCCGGCTCGGACACATTGCCAAACGCCGCCAGGCCGCCCGCCACCAAAATCACGCCCAGCCCCAACAGCACACCGTAGTTGTACGGGAACGCCAGCGGGCTGCCAGCAGCCAACATCCAGCCGACGACCAAACTGCCCACAATACCCGCCAGTCCGCCGAGCGCCTGCCGCCAGGCAAAGAACAGCCCCAGCTTCTTCGGCGGAATGGTCTTGCCGACCACTTCCAAAAACGGCAGGCCGCTGATACCGGAGGCAACGGCGCCGACGCCGAAGAACACAAAAAACATCAGCAGCAGCCAGCGCGGGTCTTTCACGAAGAACACGGCCAGCACCAGCCCGCTCCACACCGCAAAGCGCAGCGCGGCCATGTAGCGATAGAGCTTGAGCTTGCGCGGCCAGCTTTGCAAATAGCTGGACACCCACAACTGCGGCAGGAACCACGAGCCGTCGCGCAGTGGAACCACCAGCCCCAACAGCAGCGCCGACCCGCTGAGATGCGTGACAAACGCCACCAGTACCAGCGTGGGGTCCATCAGCGTTTCGGCCACTGCGAACAACAGGCCGTTGAGCACGCCCAACTTGAAGTTCCGGTCGGCGGCGGAAGGCTCCCTATCCACGGTTATGGCCAACGTCGCGCCGCCGTCACAGCGTCCACTCGCGCAGCGGCTCCAGCAAGTCGTAGGCCGTGAGATCGAGCCGCAACGGCGTAACGGACACATAGCCATCGGCCAGCGCCGCAAAGTCCGTGCCCTCGTCCGGCATGCCCGTGGGCGCCTCGCCGCCGATCCAGTAATACGGAACGCCGCGCGGGTCGGCCCGTTCCACCAGCGCATCGCGGTACACCCGCAGCCCCTGGCGCGTGATGCGGAATCCTTTGACGTCGCTCACGGCAACCCGTGGCACGTTCACGTTCAACAGCGTATACGGCGGAAGCCCCCGCTCGGCCACCCGGCTCACCACCCGGGCCGCCGCCCACGCCGCGGTCTCATATCCCGCCGTCGCCGCACCGTCCACCGAAACGGCCACTGCCGGGACACGGGCAATGGCCCCCTCCATGGCCGCCATCACTGTGCCCGAATACGTCACATCGTGACTCATGTTCGCAAACGGATTGATGCCCGATACCACCATGTCAATTTTGTCGGGCACCACACCCAAAAAGGCCAGGGCCACACAATCCGACGGCGCGCCGTCCGTCGCCAGCGCCTCGGCGCCATCGGCCAGCGCCGCCTTTTTCACCCGCAGCGGCTTGTGCATCGTCTTCACGTGCCCCGACGCCGACCAGTTGTGGTCGGGGGCCACCACCGTCACGCGCCCCAGCGCGCGCATGGCCTGGGCCAGCGCCGCCAAACCCGGCGCGGTCACGCCGTCGTCGTTTGTTACCAGTATGTGCATAGTGTCTCTCCCGGAAAGAAGGGATTATACCTGCAAGAGCCTTGACACTGTTTCTGCCGCCACTTATAATCACCGGCGCATCATTCCTCGATAGCTCAATCGGCAGAGCAATCGGCTGTTAACCGATTGGTTCCAGGTTCGAGTCCTGGTCGAGGAGCTGGAAATGAAGAGCGCGGAGCGTGATCTCCGCGCTCTTTTTGTTTTCGCTTGCTTGCGCATTTTGGCCGAAGGCGACTACAATCACCCCTGACTTTTCCAGCAGGATACCCACGCCATGAAACGCCTTCTCGTCATTGCCACCCTCGTCGCCCCCGGCGCCGGTCTGTTGTGGTTCACCCTCCGCCCCGCCACAGACGCCAGCTATAACCTCCCCCTGTTTCACTTCTACGTCGTCACCTTCATCACCTTTTCTGCCGCCGTCATTTCCATACTGCTCAGCGTGGCCCTGGGGCCGGCCGCCCAGCCGCGCCACCGGCTGGCCGCGACGGCCTTTGCCGTCATAGGCAGCATCTTCTTTTCACACGGTCTCGCCACCCCCGGCGCGCTCATCGATCACTTCCATCCTGCCGTGCAGTGGTCGGCGTGGCTCACCCTCTTTGGCGGCGGAGCCATCTTTGCCATTGCCGGCCTCGAAACCGCCCGGGGCATGCCCCGGTGGCTGCCCGTGCGGCAAGTCATCTACGCTGCCGCGGCCGGCACCGTGCTCTACACCGCCGTCGCCGCGCTAACCCCGCAGTGGCTCACCTTCATCGACTCAAACGTGGCCCCGTTGCACAAGAACAGCATCTTCGTCATCACCCTCGCGCTGTGGTTGTTCGCCGCGATGGGCCTGTGGCGCGCGTGGCGGCGCACCCGCAGCCGGGTGGATGGCGCCCTGGCGTTTGTAGCTTGCTGGCTGGCGCAGGCTACCGTGAGCATGCACCTGTTCACCGTGTGGCGCTTCAGTTGGTGGATTTACCACATTGCCCTGCTCGTCAGCTTCCTCGTCACCGCTTACATCCTCGCCGCCGAATATGAGCAAGTGCGGCAGTTCCGCCTCATGCCGTACTTCGTCGCCATCTCGCTCATTGCTACCGCGCTGCTGGCGTTGGCCGCCTCGGCCCTGTTCACCCAATTTTCCTATGGCACGCTGACCGATGAAGTGGAACGCGCCATCTCCAATTCCGCCGACAGGCTTGCCGGCGACGTTTCGCAGGAACTGCCGGGCACAGCCGGCCCGCAAGACCTCGAGGCCCTGGCACAAGACCCGGCCTTCGGGCGGACGATGGGCTTTCGCCGAATGGGCCTGCAAATTACCGAAATGGCAATCTACGATGCGCAGGGCATTGCCATCTTCGCCAGCCGCCCGGAGGACGTGGGCCTGCCCGCCGACGACCCCGCCGAATTCGCCGCAACACAGGCCGGGGCCACCACCGCCGAGGTGCAGCCCCCGCCTGACCCAAACTCGCCCGGCTACTCGGCCAGCTTGAACCACTACAGCGTTGAGGCTTATGTCCCCATCTACGCCGCCGGCGCCCCCAGCGGCCCCGCCATCGGCGTGCTATCCGTCTGGCAGGATGCCTCCTCCCTCGATCAGGCCATCCAGCGCGCCCGCCTCACCGGCCTGATCATCGCTGCCCTCACCATGGGTTTGCTGTTGGCTGCGCTGCTCATCGTCGTCCGCCGCGCCGACCGCATCATCACCGCGCGCACCGAAGAACTGGGCCACGCCTACTCCGATTTGCGCCAGGCCGAAGGCATGCGCGACGACCTCACCTACATGATTGTGCACGATCTGCGCAACCCCCTGGCCGCCATCCTCGGCAGCCTGGACCTGCTGCCCACATTCGGCACCGCCGAGCAAGCAGCCATGCGCCTCCGCATGGTCGACAACGCCCGCAGCGCCGGCCAGCGCATGAACGGGCTGATTGACGACCTGTTGGCGGTGGGGAAGATTGAAGCCGGGGAACTGAAACCGAACTTCCTACCTACGGATGTTTCGGCGCTGGTGGCCGCCCGCCTCGAGGCCTTTGGCCCGCAGGCCGCCGCCGACAAGAAAACCATTTCCATCGTTTGCCCGCCGGGGCTGGTGGCCGAGTTGGACTCCTCGTTGATCAGCCGCGTGCTCGACAATTTGGTGAGCAACGCCATGAAATACACCGAACCCGAGGAGGGCGTCATCGCGGTCTCTGCCACCGCCGACGACGGCCGTATCGCCTTCAGCGTGCGCGACAACGGCGAGGGCATCGCCGACGAGCAGAAAGAGCGCATCTTTCAAAAATTCGTGCAAGCGCCCAACGCCAACACCACGCCCGCCCGCAAAGGCACCGGCCTTGGCCTGGCCTTCTGCCGCCTAGTCGTCGAACTGCACGGCGGCCAAATCTGGGCGCAAGACGCCCCCGGCGGCGGCAGCGAATTTGTCTTTTGGATATGGCGCAGCCGCGACGGTCTATAATCACCCCATGCCCGAACTCCCCGAAGTCGAGACTCTCGTCCGGCAACTGCGCGCCCCGTGTGTGGGCCGCCGCATCCAAAGCGTCACCGTGCGCTGGCCGCGACACATCGCCAACCTGAGTCCGGCCCAATTCCGGGGCCGCATTCGCGGGCAGCAAATCGTCAGCCTCAATCGCCGGGCCAAATACCTCGTCTTCGGCCTCACCACCGACACACTGCTCATCCACCTCAAAATGAGCGGCGACCTGCAAGTGGTCCCCACGGGCGCGCCCGTCGGCAAGCACGAGCACACGCTCTTTCACCTCGACGACGATCACGACCTGCGCTTTAGCGACAACCGCAAGTTTGGCCGCGTGCACCTCACCGCCCACGCCGACGACATCACCGGCGGCCTCGGCCCCGAACCGTTGGACGACGGCTTCACCGCCGCTGCCCTCGGCCGGCGGCTCACCGCCCGCCGCCGCCCGCTGAAGGCCCTGTTGCTCGATCAAACCGTCGTCGCCGGCATCGGCAATATTTACGCCGACGAGTCGCTGCACCGCGCGCGGCTGCACCCGCAGCGCCCCGGCAGCACACTGCAACCCGCCGAAGTCCGCGCCCTGTGGCGGAGCATCCGCCACACCCTGCGGCTGGCCATCCGGCACAACGGCTCCAGCATCGACTGGGTGTATCGCGGCGGCGACCACCAAAACCACTTCCGCGTTTACGACCGCGCCGACCGGCCCTGCCCCAACTGCGGCACGCCCATTCGCCGCATCACGCTCGGCGGGCGCGGCACACACTTTTGCCCACGGTGCCAAAAACTATGAACCAATCTGCCCTGACGATTCTCGTCACCGGTGTAGCCATCGGCCTGGCCGTTTTGGGATTGGCGATCCGCACGATGCGGCTGGAGCGCGAGAAAGAGAAAAAAGCGGCCCGGCAGGAAACGGGTGATGCAGCCACCCCGCCGCCACCAGCGCCGCCGCCCCCGGAGGCCTCCCCGGCCCTGCCCGGCCTCCCGTCCGATCCATCCATCCCCGAACTGGCCCGTTTGCTGCGCGCTCCCGATGGCGCGCTGATTGTGGAGATGGCCGGCCGCCGCTACCGGGCGCGCGCCGAAATTGCCGAGGCTGCCGTGGGCCGGCAGTTGCTGGCCGCTGCCAATGACCTTAGCCGGTTCGTGCGTGGCGAGCCGACGACCACCGCCCCGGCCTCTGCTCCCACCCCGGTGACGCTTCCGGCCCGCCCGGCCGTGGCAGTCACGGCGCAGCAGGCCGCGCAAACCCCGTTGGTGAAACCCAGCATGAATCCGTTTGAGCAGCTCAGATATTTGCGCGAGCGCGAAAAGCAGCCCGAGGTCAAAATCAAAAGTTTCCTTGAGGAGATTGACGAGGTATTGCAGGCGAAGATCGCTGGCACGCCGCTGATTGCGCGCGGCGTGAAAGTGACCACCGGCCCCGGCGGCACGGCGCTGTTCCGGCTCGACGACCACTCGTACGAGCGCCCCGACGACCTGCCCGACGCCGAGGCGCGCGCCGTGGTGCAGGCTGCCGTGCGCGAGTGGGAAAAAAAATAGGGGCAAGCCCGACTGGGGCTTGCCTCTCTCAAACCGAACTTTGAGTTACAGGGGTATCTTCTCAAAATTGTGGGGGCGAACCTGCCATAGGTGGCCTGTGTGCCATGTGTTCGCCCAGGGCAGACACACAGGTCTGCCCCCACCCCGATTTATTGAGATGATGCTTACAGAATGTACTCTGGCAACTGTGTCGTCACACGAGGGTTGCGCAAACGTGACTTGACAGGCGCAAGTCGGCCCACCTGCACATATACAACGGGGCGGTGGGGCTGATGATCGTGCCTGAGATACTTCTTCACGCGCCGCAGATTCTCGCGATTGAATACGGGGTCATTCTTGTCCAGCAATACTACCAGCGCGTCTGCCGGGATGCGCTTGGAGAATGCGGGATGCTCCACGACGTAGCGATTGAACTCGGTAAACAGTTCGTCGTATTTTTCTTCAAATAGACGGTTCATTTCCGCTTCCCCATTTCCTTTTCGAGTCGAGTGCGTGGTAATGCCTGTAGCGGTCAATGGGGCTGCCTTGTAACGGAACGACGAAGCGTGTGGCCGTCATTGGCATGATTTCCCGTCAGCAATGATTCTAACATGGCGATCAGGCGGAGTCAATTTTGGCGTATAACCCTATTCAACTCTCGCCAACTCAGTTTTGAATTGCGTCACAAGTTTCCGCCGTTCGGCCTCCGGCAGAAAGCCGGCCTCGGCCGCGGTGAGCGTCATCCGCTTGAGGTCGTCCAGCCCCAGCCCCAAACTGCCGCCCACAATGTGCATCTCGTCGGCCAGTGTGATGTCTGATACCGAGGGATCATCGGTGTTCAGCGTGGCTCGCAAGTTTTGCTCCAGCATGGTTTTCAGCGGATGATCCACAAAGCGCTGCACCACGCCCGACTGGACGTTGCTGGTGACGCACACCTCAAACGTCACTCCCCGGTCGCGGGCCAACAGCAGCACGGCGGGGTCCTCCACCACTCGCACGCCGTGGCCGATGCGCGCGGCGTGGAATAGTTCAATGGCCTGCCGCACGTTGTCCGGGCCGCTCCATTCGCCGGCGTGGATGGTCACGCCCAGCCCGGCTGCGGCCGCCCGTTCGAACTGCGGCGCAAACGGGGCCGCCGGAAAGTTGGCCTCGTCCCCGGCCAGATCCACCGCCACCACGCCCCGATGCCGGTTGGCAATCGCCACTTGCACGACCCGCTCGCCAATGCTCACGTCTTCGTTGCGGTTCATGCTGGCGATGAGCTGCACTGTGATGGGGAACTTGCGTTGCGCCTTCTCGACGGCCCCAATCACCCAGTCGGTCACGTCCTCCAGCGCGAAGCCCTGCGCCTTGGCCAGCGCCATGGGAGTGAACCGCATCTCAAAATAACGGATGTTGTCGGCGGCGGCGTCGGCCACGGCTTCGTAGGCAAACCGCTCGATGACTTCGCGGGATTTGTAGAACTGCCGCAGCACGACGAACTTGGAGAGGAAGGTGCGGAAGTCGCCGCCCTCGTCGGTGATCTGGACGTAGGCCCGGAGCGCGTCAATGTCGTCGGTGGGCAGGTCCAGCTTGAACTCGCGCACCAATTCAAACAGGGTCGTCAGGCGCAACGACCCTTCGAGATGGCGGTGTAATTCGATTTTGGGCAGAGCGGCCAGCGTTTGGTGGCTTAGCATGACAAGACTGTGAGAAGTCCCAACCACGAAAGTCCGGTTATCGATCTTTTGCCATGTGGCAGTTCTTATACTTTTTGCCGCTCCCGCACCAGCACGGATCGTTGCGGCCAATTGCCCGCCGGGACGCGTCACCGCCGGTTTGCTTGTCCACTTCGGCCCGCACGTCGGTGAGCCTGCGCGGGCGGTAGGTGAACAGCCGGGCCACCACCCCGGCGCGCATGTCCACCAGCAACTGCTGAAACAGGTCGAACGCCCGGCTCTTGTAGGCGGTGAGCGGGTCGCGCTGGGCGTAGGCCTCCAGCGATATCGAAGTCCGCAGCCCTTCGATGGTGGTCAAATAGTCCACCCACAACTGGGTGCTCACGCTCAACATCAATTGGCGGTGCAGGCCGTGGGCCAACTGGCGGCCCAGTTCGGCGCGCACCGTCTCGCGCCCGGCCGGGTCCAGCGCGTTCAGCGGACGGGAGGCAATTTCCGCAAAGCCTTCGTGGCCCAGCGCCCGCCCCAGCCCGGCCTGCGTTTCGGCGTCCAAATCGGCGGCGCGCACCGTGCCCAGCCTTGCCAATTCCGATTCGCCCCAGAAGTCGTGCTGGACGTGCTGCGCCTCGCGCAGGTGGGCCAGCACGGCCGCCAACAGATTGTCGCGCTTGTCGTCCGCCACCAGTTCGGCGGCGTAATACACATAGGGGAAGCGCTGATTGAGCCGCGCTTCTTTGCGGTGCGTCTTTTTGTTGAAGGCCACCGTTTGCCCATAAGCCATATCCAGCAGCAACCGGCCCAGCGAATCGTGCGACAGGTCGCCTGCCGCAAGCAGCCGCTCATCGAGCAGGCGCGCGATTTCGGCCAGGTGCCTTTCAGTGCGAGCGTCGTAGGCCTCGGAGACCGCGCGGCGCACGTCGTCGCCAAAGGCGTCCCAGTCGAAATGCGTCCACCCGGCAACGGGCACTTTCAGTTCCAGCGCAGTGCGCGCGCCCAGCCATTGGATGAAGCGCGTAACCATCTGGCTGGTCACCGCGGCCTCAATTTCGTCGCCGATAGCCTTTCTGAGAGTCCGCGCCGTTTGGTCGGCGAAGAAGTCTTTGCGGAGCGCGCCGGCCACTTCGGCGGCGTCGAGCATGGCTTTGGCAGTGTTGCGAAGTTCCAGCGGCTGGCCCAGTTCGCGGGCCTCGACCTCAGCCGACTCAAAGGCGTTGTCGGCGGCCTCCCGTTTGGCATCCACCCGTTCTTTGGTGCGCAGGGGCACGCCCTCCAATTGCCCGTCCACCATTTCCAGCAATTGGTCGCGCGCGGAGTCCGCCGCCGACCGGGCCACATCGAGCATTTTGGCTTTGGCGCCCGCCGCCTCAGTGGCGCCGGCAAAGCGATCCAAAATTCGCTCGATGCTGAACGGGAAGAACAACGAGCCGTCGGCGCGCTGCTGCGTGGGTTGCACTTCATCCAGCCAGGCCAGGAACTTCCACCAGCCCTCGTTTTGCGCCGCGCCCAGAGTCACGCGCCGGGTCACTTCGGCCACCAGCATGTCGTCAACGTCTTCGGTCAGATCGTCTTTGGTGAAGATGCGCTGGCGCTGTTCGTAAATCTTGGTTCGCTGCTGGTTGAGCACGTCGTCGTATTCCAGCAAATGCTTGCGGCTGTCGAAATTGAAGCCCTCCACCCGCTGCTGCGATTGCTCGATGGTGCGGTTGACGAGATTATGCTCGATGGGCAGCGCCTCGTCGATCTTGAGCGTTTCCATGAGGCCGGACACGTTCGAGCCGCCAAAGCGGCGCATCAGTTCATCCTCCAGCGAAAGGTAAAAGCGGCTGGAGCCGGGGTCGCCCTGGCGGGCGGCGCGGCCGCGCAACTGGTTGTCGATGCGGCGGGCGTCGTGGCGTTCGGAACCGATGATGTGCAACCCGCCCAAGGCGCGCACAGTTTGTTCGTCGGCCATGTGCTTGAGGAAGGCGACCGCGTCTTCGCCGTAAATCAAGTATTGGTCCGGGCCGATCTTTTCCAGCGCGCCCAGCCGCTCCTCGTTTCGCATTTCGAAGGCGTTGCTTTCGCCCGCGCGTTTGAGCACCCGGTTCACTCCGCGCAGCACATTTTCGTTAAACTCGCCGCCGAGTTTGATGTCGACACCGCGCCCGGCCATGTTGGTGGCAATGGTCACCGCGCCAAGCGCGCCCGCGCTCAGGATGATCTGCGACTCTTCGTCATGCTTTTTGGCATTGAGCACCCGGTGTTTGATGCCCCCCTCCAGCGCGGCTTTGAGCGTCCCCGTGCTATCGGCCGCCAGGTCGAGCAAAGCGGCCAACCGCGACAGGTTTTCATCGGTCACCGGGTTGAGTGTCAGCCCCAGCTCTTTTGCCATGGGGCGCATGTCCGATGGAGTCATCGAGTCGAGCGGCTTATCGAAGGGCTTGAGCGCTTCAATGGCCCGGCCATCTTCCTGCGCGTTGTTGGCAGTGAACCAGCGGTCGCGCAGCAGCAGCACCAGCGCCAGCTTGCGCAGCGGCTCCGAAGTCAGCCGTTTGGACAACCGCTCCGACGATTCCACCGACGTGGTGCCGATGAGGATGGGCTGCCCGGCCACGTTGCGGCGCAGGGCCTCGGTGGCAATGGCCCGCAGTTTGGCCTCTTCGGTGCGATACACCGAGTCCGGGTAATCCTTGCGGCGATACCACAGTGGATGATCGGGGTTGGCTTTGGCGGCGATGAAGGAAAACTTGTACCCGTTCTCCCTGATCTCGCGGTCGACCAGATTCGGATCGCGCTGGGCTTTGTATTCGATGTGCTTGGGGATCGGGACGACGTCCAGCTTGTAGGTCTTGTCGAACTCTTCGGCCTCGGTGAGGGCCGTGCCCGACATGCCCGCCAGCTTTTCGTAGAGCCTAAAGAAGTTTTGCAGCGTGATGGTGGCGTAAGTGACGTTCTCGGCTTGCACAGCCAGGCCCTCTTTGGCCTCCACCGCCTGGTGCAGCCCGTCCGACCAGCGGCGCCCGGCCATGGCCCGGCCCGTGTGCTCGTCGATGATGACCACCCGGCTGTTTTGCACAATGTAATCTTTGTTCTTTTTGAAAATGAACTCGGCCCGGAGCGCTTGCTCCAAATGCGCCTGTGTCTGCGCCTGCTCGGGGGTGAGGTCTTCGGGGCGGTCGGGGTCGCGCAAGGGGCGGCCAACCAGCTCTTCGACCTTGTCGTAGCCCTCGTCGTTGAGCGTGATGCTCCGCCCGCGCTCGTCGATTTCGAAATGCTCGGGACGCAGGTTCTTCACCACCCGCGCCAATTCCTGATATAGCTGCGCGCTTTCGCCGGCCGGGCCGGAAATGATCAGCGGGGTGCGGGCTTCGTCAATCAGGATATTATCCACCTCGTCCACAATGGCGTAGTAGCGTTGGCGCTGGCGTTGCTCTTCCAGCGAATAGGCCATGTTGTCGCGCAGGTAGTCGAAGCCGAACTCGTTGTTGGTGCCGTAGACCACGTCGGCGGCGTAGGCCTCGCGGCGGTCCACCATGCGCATGAACCGCGAGTCTTCCTGGCTGCTCTCGCGCGCCGGGTCAAACAAAAATGCCTTGCGCGCATTTTCGGTGCGCACGGCGTCCTGCAAAATGCCGACCGACAAACCGAGCAAATGAAACACCGGCCCCATCCAGCGGGCGTCGCGCCGGACGAGGTAATCATTCACGGTCACCAAATGCACCCCGCGCCCGGTGAGGGCGTTGAGATACAACGGCAGCGTGGCCACCAGAGTCTTGCCTTCGCCGGTTTGCATTTCGGCGATGCGCCCGGCGTGCAGCACAATGCCGCCGATGAGCTGCACGTCGAAATGCCGCAGGCCAATGGTGCGCGAGGCGGCTTCGCGCACCAGCGCAAAGGCCTCGGGCATCACGGCATCCAGCGCCGCCTGCGTGGCTTTTTTGCGGTCGGCCTCGTCCACATCCTGGAGGGCCTCGCGCACCTGCGCCCGCAGTTCATCCGACCGGCCGCGCAGGGCGTCATCGCTCATGGCTTCGCACTGCGCCGCCATGCCGCCGATTTGATCGACGATCTCGGAATACTTGCGGATGTCCCGCTTGTTGGGGTCGCCCCCGATAGCCTTGATGATGTTTTTGAACATTGGCGGGATTATACTATTCGTTGAACAACTCGCCCACGCTGCGGCCTTCGTGAGCGCGGCGGATGACTTCGCCGAGCAGCGGCGCGACGGAGAGCACCGTCATGTTGGGCAGTTGTTTGTCGGGCGGGATGGGGATGGTGTTGGTGGTGACGATTTCTTTCACGTTGAGCGAGCGCAGGCGCTCGATGGCCGGGCCGGAGAGCACCGGGTGAACAAACGACAGGTAGATGTCGCGCGCGCCGTGCTGGCGCACAATGTCCACGGCCTGGGTCACCGAGCCGCCGGTGTCCACCTCGTCGTCCACAATTATCACGTCCTTGCCGGCCACGTCGCCGATGACCATCATGGCCTCGGCGTGGGCGTCGCTGCCGGTGCGGCGCTTTTCCACAAAAGCCATGGAGGTGTTGAGCTTGGCGGCGAAGTTGCGCCCCTTTTTGGCGAAGCCCAGATCGGCGGTGACGATTACCGGGTCGACCATGGCGGCGCGTTTGGTGAGGAAGTAGTCGCTCACAAGATGAAAGGCGGTGAGCACGTCGCCGGGGATGGAGAAGAAGCCCTGTATTTGCCCGGCGTGCAGATCGATGGTGATGTAGCGGTCGGCCCCGGCGACTTCAATCATGTCGGCCACGAGGCGGGCGGTGATGGGCACGCGCGGCTGGTCTTTCTTGTCGGAGCGCGAGTAGCACATATAAGGGATGACGGCGGTGACTCGCGCCGCCGAATCCAGCTTGAGGGTTTGCAGCGTGATGAGCAGTTCCATGAGGTTGCGGTTGACGGGCATGCTGGTCGTCTGAATGACGTACACGTCCTGCCCGCGCGCGCTGGCGTGCAAGCGCACAAACAAGTTCTCGTTGGGGAACTCGATGATGTCGCGCCCGCAGAGCGGGCTGGTGAGGTAGTCGCTGATTTCCCGGGCCAGGTCGGGCGTGGAGGTGCCGCCCAGCAGCCGGATGTCGCCGTACATCTGATTCGCCTCGCGATGGAATCGAGCAGTGGTCATGCCGGGGGTGTCTCCCATTCAGAGCGCAGTACGCCCATCAACAAAGTATCTGAATAGCGCCCGTTGTGGTAGCGGTCGCGGCGCAAACGGCCTTCGAGCGTGAACCCGGCCTTTTCGTAACAGCGAATGGCCCGCGGGTTGTCGTCGTAAACGCGCAGCAGGATGCGCTCCAGATTGAGTTCGCCGAAGCCAAAGCCCACCAGAGTCCGCACGGCATCGGTACCAAAGCCCGGTCCCAAAATTCCTTAGCGCCGATGACAATGCCAAATTCGCCGCGGCGGTTGCGCCAATTGATTTCGTCAAAGCCCATCGTGCCAATCATCGTCCAGCCGTTTGCCGCAGGGGCCTCAATGGCAAAGGGCTGCTCGGCGCGGTCGCGCTTGAGGGCCTCCTCGAACCATAGCTCCTCCTGGGCCAGGCTGAGCGGCATGAACAGAGTGATGCCCTCGCGCACTTCGGGGTCGGCGAACCACTCGACGAAGCGCGGCAGGTCGGCCCGTTCGATGGGGCGCAGGCGGATCACTTTGCCGGGGATCATCGCAGCAACTCCTCGACTACAGTATAGGGGTCGCGCGCGCGGTTGAGTATGGCCTGAATAGCCTGCCCCAGTTGCTCGCCCGAGGCGCTGACAAAGCGGGCGTAGAGTTCGTCGCGAATGAGCGCTTCCAGTTGGCGCTCGACGCGGATGCGCTGCCAATGCGCGAACGCGCCGCTGGCCCGCTGGTGTTCGCGGTGGCGCTCGATGGCCGACCAGAGCGCGTCGATGCCTTTGCCTTCGGTGGCCACCGTTTCGCAGATGGGGACTTGCCACACCGGTTCCACGGGGGCCGCCGGATCGGGCGGGGGCGACCCTGCGCCCACCGGCCGGCGGTGATGGGCGGCTGCGGCGGCTGCACCGGGGAAACGAGACGCCGGGTGGGCCAGATTCAACATGCCACGCAAGGCGCGCACGGCAGCATCCGCCCCCGGTTGATCCGCTTTATTAACCACCAACACATCGGCGATTTCCAATATGCCGGCTTTAATGGCCTGCACGTCGTCGCCGAGGCCGGGGGCTTCGACGACGAGGGTGGTGTGGGCCAGTTGGGCAATGTCCACTTCGGCCTGACCCGCGCCCTCGGTTTCGATGATGATGGTTTGATAGCCGGCGACATCGAGGGCGACGATCACGTCGGCGGTGGCGCGGGCCAGGCCGCCGAGGCTGCCGCGCGTGGCCATGCTGCGGATGAAGACGCCGGGGTCGCCGGAGAGGTCGCGCATGCGGATGCGGTCGCCGAGGATGGCGCCGCCGGTGAAGGGGCTGGAAGGATCGACGGCGACGATGGCGACGGTTTGCCCGTCGCGGCGGCGGGCCTTGGCGAGTTCGTTGACGAGGGTGGATTTGCCGGTGCCGGGTGCGCCGGTGACTCCGAGGAGGTAGGCGCGGCCGGTGTGCGGGTAGAGGGCAGCCAGGGCCGCGCGGGCTTCAGGCCGGTTGTTTTCGATCTGGGTGATGAGGCGGGCCAGGGCGCGGCGGTCGCCGGAGAGGAGGGCGTCAACTGAATTCATCAGCGAGGGCAATCTTGACAGGGTGACAAGGTGAAAGGGTGACAAGGCGACAGCAACGCTTTCACTGTGTCACCTTGTCACCTTGTCATTTCTTCACCGCCTGCCTCACTGCTTCGGCGATCACCTGGGTATTGGCGCCGGGGCCAAACACACCGGCCACGCCTTGCGCTTTAAGGGCCGGGATGTCTTCGTCGGGGATGATGCCGCCGAGGAATACCAAGACGTGCTCCATGCCGCGAGCATTGAGCAGGGCCATGACGCGGGGGACGAGGGCGTTGTGCGCGCCGGACAGTATGGACAGGCCGACGGCGTCCACGTCTTCCTGCAGGGCGGCCTCGGCGATCATCTCCGGGGTTTGCCGCAGGCCGGTGTAGATCACTTCCATGCCGGCGTCGCGCAGGGCGCGGGCAATAACCTTTGCGCCGCGGTCGTGGCCGTCGAGGCCGGGTTTGGCAATGAGAACACGGATGGGAGAAGTATCCATTTAGAGTTATAGGGCGATGAGGAAAGTGCTTGGCGCCGACTTCGCCGCAGATTATACCGCATGTCGTCGGGTCGATTCGGTCGTGCGATGGGCTGAGGGCTGTTGCAAAGTACCCAACAGCTTTTCGCCGAAGTGCTGCCGTGACGCCCGCTGCCGGCAACGCCGCACGCGCGCACCTCGGAGGATTGCCGTCGGGCCCCACGCCCGACCGAAAGCATGGCCCATCACAGCGCCGAGAGCCAAAATCGAAAGCCGTGCGCCGGTGGCAAGAGTCGCATGGATGGGGTAGACTCAAATTCGTGGGCATAAGAAATATTGGGCGACCGCGCGGCATTTGACGCGCCGAGAAAGGGATAGGTTTCAACCTATGAGTGTCGAGGAAATAGAAATTGCCATTTCTCAACTAACAGCCAAAGACCTGGCTCAGTTGATAGCGTGGTTTGAGAATTACCACGCGCAGATGTGGGGCGAACAGATCGAGGAAGACTTGGAAGCAGGTCGCCTCGACACATTGCTTGCGGAGGTCGGCAAAGAGCACGAGGCGGGATTAAGCCGGCCGCTATGAAGCATTTGACTCTGCAGAGGTGACGCCATGACCAACATCACGATTACCATTCCCGATGACCGCTTGCTGAAGTTGAAAGAGATCGCCGCCCGCTTTCAACTCACACCGGAGGAATTGGTGCGGGTGAGCCTCGAAGAACTACTCACCCGGCCCGAAGAGGCCTTTCAACGCGCCGCGAGCCACGTGCTCAAGAAAAACGCTGAACTCTATCGCCGGTTGGCCTAATGCGCTATGACATTCCAGAGAAGTGTTCTCCAAAGACCTTTAGGGTCTCGAAGACCCTAAAGGTCTGGCGCGGAAAAGTTCATCGGGATGACTTTAGCAGCGCAACGATCTCACCGAATGGCTTCGTGTTCACGTAATAGAACAACCGTAAACCCGCACCCTGCCCCACGTCCGCTGAACCAAGTCCACGGAGCCAATAGCCGCTCCGCAACTTCATTACGCTTGCCCCTGCGCCGCCAGACTCCGCCGGCAGGCTTGCGCCAACCCCACCCACCCGGTACAATCCTTCACTGAAATGACCACGGCTCAAACGACCTCCCCGGTTTCGACTGACGCGCACATGCAATTGCGGGCAACGCTCGACCGGCTAGCCACGCTGCTGATGTTCGCCATCCTCCTGCTTGTGGTGGTCGTGTTTGCTCTGCTGCCCTACTACGGCTATCGCGCCTCGCAGGCACCGTTCATGGGCGGCTTTGTAGAACCCACGCTCGTGTTCAACGACGCGGGGCCTCAGAACAGCGCCGGGCACTGGGCGCTCCGCGACGCGGGCGTGAAATTTCCCGATCGCCTGTTGGCAATCGACGATGTGCCACTTTCGACTCCGGGCCGGCTCTATTCGCTGCTGGCCGCTCACCGCCCCGGCGACACGGTGCGACTCACCATCGAACACGCCACCGGAACGTCGTTGGAGCCGGCAAAGATTCTGGAGACCCGCGCGCTGGACGTGCAGTTGACCCCCTTCTCGCTCGACGATCTACTGAGCTATTTCGTGGTGCCCTATTTTGTGGGGCTGGCGTTTCTGGTCATCGGGCTATGGATTTTCTATCTGCGGCGCGACGAAGCCGCCGGGCGGGCTTTTGCCCTCTTTTGCGCCTCGGCGGCGGTGATGATCGCCGGCGTGTATGACCTTTACACGACCCAGGCCTTTGCCGGGCTGTGGACGGCTTCCATCCCGCTGGCGGGGGCCGCGTTATTCACATTGGCGGCAGTGTTCCCGCAGGAAGCCGCCTACGCGGCGCGGCGGCCCGTGTTGCGCTGGCTGGGCTTTGCGCCGGCGCTGGTCGTCATCGTGTACGCCGAAACGCTGCTGTACAACATGGCTGAGCCTCGGCTGTATGCGCGCGGCTGGCTGGCCGGTTATGTGCTTGCCGCGCTGGGCATTGTGTTTTTCATCGCCAACTCCATCTATCGCTGGGCGCGGGCGCGGTCGCCCGTCGTGCGCGAGCAGAGCCGGATCATCGTCATCTCCGGCATCATTGCCTTTCTGCCGGCGGTCGCGTGGGTGGTCATCGCCGGGTTCATCACTTCGGCGGCCACGTTCAACGTGCTGTATTACTTCGCGCCCATGGTGGTCTTCCCAATAGGAGTGGCGTATTCAATCCTGCGGTATCGCCTGCTCAACACGCAGCAATTGCTCGGGCGGGCGGTGACGTATTCGCTGCTCGGCATCCTGGCCACGGTGGGCTATTGGCTGTTGGTGGCCGGGGTGAGCCTCCTCGTCGGCGCGGCGGTGCCGGGCAATTCGCCGCTGCTGGTGGCCGTGTTGGTGCTGGCGCTGGTGCTGGGGTTCAACCCGCTGCGCGCGTGGCTGCAAAGCCGCGTGGACGCGTTATTCTTCCGTGGCAGCCAGGCGTACCAGGAGCAATTGCAGGCCTTCAGCCGCGTGCTCACCGAGTCGGTGGAGCTGCCGCTGATTGTCGGCGACTTGCGCCGCCAGGTGGACGTGGCCCTCAAGCCCGCTCATATCTTTATCTTTTTGCGCGATCCCAATCAAACGGAATACAGCGCCTACGACCCGGACGACCGCCCCGGAACCGACCTGCGGTTTGCCGCCGACGGCGCACTGGCGCGCACACTGGCCGGGCAGCGCGTGCTGTATCTGACCCCCGACAGCCCCCTGCCCGTGTCGGTGCAGCGCGACCGGGCGCGGTTGGCGGTGCTGGATTCGCCGTTGTTCGTGCCGCTGAACAGCAAGAGCGCGCTCATTGGCTGGCTGGCGCTGGGCAATCGCCTGTCGGGCGAGCCGTATGCGCAACAGGACCTCGATTTTCTGCAGGCGCTGGCGGCGCAGAGCGCGCTGGCGGTGGAACGGGCGCAGGTGATTGCCTCGCTGGAGAAGCGCTTGAACGAGCTGAACGTGCTCGGGCAGGTTTCCCAGGCCATCAACTTCTCCATCTCTTCCGACGACCTGCTGGAATTGATCTACGCCCAGGCCGGGCGCGTGATGGACGTGCGCAACTTTGCCATTGTGCTGCACGAGCCGCACACGCGCACACTGTCCAACGCGTTCCTAGTCGAGCACGACGAGCGCGACCCCTCGGAGGAAAAGAAGCCGTGGCCCATGGGGCAGGGTTTGGCCAGCGAAGTGATCCGCACCGGCCAGCCCATTTTGACCAACGACTACCGCGAGGAATGCGCCCGCCGGGGCGTGCCGGCGCTCAACCGCAACTATTACGCTTGGATGGGCGTGCCGCTCAACGCCGGGGCGTCGTCGCTGGGGGCCATGACCGTCGCCTCGACCGACCCCGCCGAAGCGTACACGGACGAGCAGGTCAAGATCATTTCGGCTATTGCCGATCAGGCGGCCACCGCCATCGACAAAGCCCGCCTGTACGAGCAGACGGAAAAGCGCGCCCGCCAATTGGCTACGCTCAACACCGCCGCGCAGGCCATCACCTCCACCATCGAACTGGGTCCGTTGCTGCAGCGGGTGGTCGAAAGCGCGGTGGAGATTCTGGATTGCGAGGCGGGCAGCCTGTTTCTGGTAGACGAAGAGACCAACGAGTTGGTATTCAAAGTGACGGTGGGACCGGTGGCCGGCAACCTCATCGGCCTGCGCATCCCGGCGGGGCGCGGCATTGTTGGCTCGGCGGTCGAGACCGGGCAAACCGTGGTCGTCAACGACACGGCCTCGGACCCGCGCTGGTTTCAGAAGCCCGACGCCGCCACGGGCTTTGTGTCGCGAGCCATCATGGCCGTGCCGATGCGGGTAAAAGATCGCACCATCGGCGTGGTAGAAACGATCAACAAACGCGACGGCTCCCCTTTCCTCGACGACGAAGTGGCCCTGCTCACCGCATTTGCCAGCCAGGCGGCGGTGTCCATCGAGAACGCCCGGCTGTTCAACTCCACCGATCAGGCGCTGGCGGCGCGCGTCGAAGAACTGTCGGTGATGCAACGCATCGACCGCGAGTTGAATGCGGCGCTGGATGTGAGGAAGGTGATGCAGTTGATGCTGGACCGGGCGCTGGCCTCCACCCATGCCGAGGCCGCGCTGGCCGGTTTGCTGGTGGAAGATGGCGTGGCGGTGATGACCCAGCAGGGATACGACGATGCGCTGGCCGCTTTCGCCGACGGGGTCATTCCCCAAGGGCACTCACTCGGCGGCGCGGCCTATTCGCTGACGGAACCCAAGCTCACCGCTGCCGGCGAGGGCGAGGCCGCCCAACAATTCCTGCTGCCGGGGACCGCCTCGCAACTCATCATCCCCATCCGCCGCGAAGACCAGACTATCGGCGTGATCGTGTGCGACTCCACCAGCGCCGATTGCTTCACGGCCGACCATGTGGCCTTCCTCACCCGACTGGCAGACCATGCGGCCATTGCCGTGGCTAACGCCCGGCTGTACGGCGAAGTGAACGCCGCCAACCTGGCCAAGAGCGAGTTCGTCTCGTTTGTGTCGCACGAACTCAAGACGCCCATGACTTCGATCAAAGGCTACGCCGACTGGCTGGCTACGGGCGCGGTGGGGCCGATGAACGAAACGCAGTTGCAGTTCATCAGCACCATTCGCGGCAACGTGGGCCGCATGATGACCATTGTGTCAGACCTGGCCGATATTGCCCGCATCGAGTCCGGGCGCATGCGGCTGGAGATGAAGGCCCTGCCGTTCCAATCGGTGATCGACACCGTGGTACGCAGCCTGCAGGGGCAGTTTGATTCGAAGGAGCAGACGCTGATATTGGACGTGGAGCCTGACCTGCCGATGGTGTGGGGCGACGTGACGCGGCTGGAGCAGGTGCTCACCAACTTGATGAGCAACAGCCACAAGTACACGCCGGTGGGCGGGTCGGTGCGGCTCCGGGTGCGGCAGTCGTCCAACGCGTGGGAGGCGAAGGGCGCGCCACGGGTGTTGCATGTTTCCGTACAAGATACGGGCTACGGCATTTCCCCGGCGGATCAAAAGAAAATCTTCACCAAATTCTTCCGCGCCGAGGATCGGGACATTCGCGAGGCTCCCGGCACCGGGTTGGGCCTCAACATCTTCAAGCTGCTGGTGGAATTGGGCGGCGGCCAGGCGTGGTTCGAAAGCGAACTGGGCAAAGGCAGCACCTTCCACTTCACTGTGCCGGTGGCGTTGCCGGAGCAGTTGACCAACGCGGCCTGACACGCGGCGCGCTAATTGGCCGCGCTCAAGTGCTTCTTCAGTTTGTCCACAATGCGCTGTTTGGGCACGAAGCCCATCCACCGCTCCACGGGTTGCCCGCCTTTGAAGAGAATGAGCGTAGGCACGCCCATCACCCCATAGCGAGTCGTAATTTCAATGTTCGCGTCAATATCCAATCGGCCCACAGACATCCGGCCGGCGTATTCGCTCGCCAGTTGATCCACGATGGGCGCCAATTGGCGGCACGGCCCGCACCACTCGGCAGTGAAATCCACCAGCACGGGCGCATCCGCGTCCAGCGCCTCGGCTTTGAAAGTTGCATCGCTCAAGTTAATGACAGACATGATCGGTTGACTCCCCACACGAATTTCGCGCCCAGTATAACCGTATTTGCCGGGAGTCGGCGGAAGGCCACAGCCGCTAACCCTCCTCTTTCTTGACACCCCCCTCAGGCTCGTGGTATTATCTTCTAGCTCCGATTTAGCACTCTACTAGCAAGAGTGCTAACAAGTTGACACATCAGTTATTATGGAACTTTCCAGCCGCCAGGAAACCTTATTAGGTCTAATCATCCGCGAATACGTGGATACGGCCACGCCTGTCAGTTCCAAGGCCATTTGCGAGAAATACGCTCTGCCATTCAGCACGGCGACCGTTCGGAACGAGATGGCCGCCCTCACCGAGCGCGGTCTCGTCCGCCAGCCGCACACGTCGGCGGGCCGCGTGCCCACCGAAGAGGGCTACCGCTATTTTGTGCAGCAGCAATTGCTGGGCGAAGTGGAACTGCCCATGGCCGAGCAGAACACGATCAGCCACCAGTTCCACCAGGCCCAGGGCGATGTGACCCAGTGGATGCGCCTCGCGGCCTCGGTCATCTCGCAGCACGCGCACGGCGCAGCCGTGATCACCACCCCGCGCAGTCAGGCCGCGCCCTACAAACACATCGAACTCATCAGCACCCAGGGACGGCAAGTGCTGTTGGTGCTGGTGCTCGCCAGCGGCGAAGTGCGCCAGCAGTTGCTCACGCTCAGTGAACCCGTGCCGCAAGAGCAGTTGAGCGAAGCCGCCCATCACCTCAACGGCGCCTGCATCGGTTTGGATGCCGAAGGCCTGCGGATGGCCGCGACGCACATGGACGCGTTCGATCAGGAAATTACCGGCCTCGCCGCCGACGTGCAGGCGCGCAGCGAAACCTTCGCCCCCGGTGAAATCTACCGCGACGGCGTGAGCCGCGTGCTGGCCGAACCCGAATTTGCCGACGCCGAGGTGGCGCGCCATGCCAGCCGCGTGCTCGACGACACGTTCCTGCAGGGTTTCCTCAGCAAGGTGCTCAGCCCCACCATTGGCAGCGTGCAAGTGGTCATCGGCGGCGAAGGCGACTGGCAGGAACTCAAGGACTACTCGATGGTCCTGGCCCGCTACGGCGTGACCAACGTGGCCACCGGCGCGCTGGGCGTGCTCGGCCCCACGCGCATGGCCTATGGCCGCGCCATTTCCACCATCCGCTATGTGGCCGAATTGATGAGCGACCTCGTTTATGAAACTTATGGAGATGCTTTGTAATCTATGGAGACTACCGTGACCCCAGCCGCCGACGAGCAGCCCCCTGCCCCCGGCGACACTGAACAACCCCCGGCAGCGGAGGCTTTGCCCTCGCCCGACCCGCTGAGCCAGTTGCAATCCCAACTCGACGCGGCCAACGCCAAAGCGGCGGAATACCTGGATGGCTGGCAGCGCGCCCGCGCCGACTTTGCCAATTACAAAAAGCGGGTCGAGCGCGAGCAGGTCGACGCCTACCAGAATGCGGCCGTGGCCGTGCTCACTCGCATGTTGCCCGTGCTCGACGATCTGGACCTGACGCTAAGGAACGCGCCCACCGCCGGCGAGGCCGCGCAGTGGGCCGTCGGCGTCACTCTCGTTCGCCGCAAGTTTGTGGCGCTGCTGGAAAACGAAAACATCAAACCCATCGAGGCCGAAGGCCGGCCCTTCGACCCCAACTTTCACGAGGCGGTCGTGCACGAAGAGACGACCGACCATGCCGCCGGGCACGTCGTCGAAGTGCTGCGGCAAGGTTACAAGCTTGGCGACCGGGTGCTGCGACCGGCGTTAGTGAAAGTAGCGAAATAGCTAACTCGCAAATCACAATGCACAATGCGCAATTCACAATTAGGCATTGAGCATTGAGTATTCAAGGAGCTTACTTTATGGCCAAAATTATCGGCATCGATCTCGGCACCACCAATTCAGTCGTCGCAGTCATGGAGGGCGGCGAATCGGTCGTCATCCCCTCATCCGAGGGCGCGCGGCTCGTCCCCTCGGTCGTGGCCATTAACCCCAAGACCGGCGAACGGCTGGTGGGGCAGGTGGCGCGACGGCAAGCCATCACCAACTCCGAGAACACCATCTTTTCCATCAAACGTTTCATGGGCCGCAAATTCAGCGATCCCGAAGTGCAGCGCGCCCTCAAGCTGGTACCCTACAAAATCACCGCCGCGCCCAACGGCGATATCCGCGTGCACATGGGCGGCAAGGAATACTCCCCGCCCGAAATCAGCGCCATGATCCTCGCCAAGCTCAAGGCCGATGCCGAGGCCTATTTGGGCGAGCCGGTCACCCAGGCCGTCATCACCGTGCCGGCCTACTTCAACGACTCGCAGCGCCAGGCCACCAAAGACGCGGGCCGCATCGCCGGGCTGGAAGTGATGCGCATCATCAACGAACCCACCGCCTCGTCGCTGGCTTACGGCCTCGACAAGAAGAAAGATGAAACCATCGCCGTGTACGATCTCGGCGGCGGCACCTTCGACGTTTCCATCCTCTCGGTGGGCGACGGCGTGTTTGAGGTGAAATCCACCAACGGCGATACCTTCCTCGGCGGCGACGATTTCGATCACCGCATCATCGACTGGGCCGCCGACGAGTTCAAGCGCGATCAGGGCATTGACCTGCGCAGCGACCGGCAGGCCCTGCAACGCCTCAAGGAAGCCGCCGAAAAAGCCAAGATCGAA
>JACRBQ010000056.1 GCA_016213135.1 Chloroflexota bacterium
GGGTGCGCAGGCCTATGCCGCTTTGGCTACGGTGTTGAACACCGCCAAGCGAGCGGGCGAAAACGTCTTTCAGAAGTTGATTAACCTGATGGGTGCGCCTGTTTTGCATTTCCTTCAACCGTCAATTGCGTGAGCAGTTACCCATGAACAAATCCGAAGTTCTCACTGCTCTTCAATCCAGCCGCGCCGCCATGCTGCAAGCCCTCGACGGCCTTTCCGACTCGGACAGGCAACAGCCGGGCGCGGTGGATCAATGGTCGGTGAAAGATGTGCTGGCGCACCTCGTTCGCTGCGAAGTGGAACTGGTGACCCTGCTGGCGCAGGCGCGGCAGGGCAAGAAGCCCACTTATGCCGACTTTTCCCCGGAGAAAGTCGACGACGTCAACGCCCAGTGGCAGCGTGACGACCGCGACCGTCCGTTGGAGAAAATCCTCGCCGACTTCCACGGTGTGCGCAAGCAAACCATCCGCCAGATGGAATCATTTTCCGACGACGAGCTGACAGACCCCAAACTTTTCCAATGGCTCGACAACTCGCCGCTGTGGAAGTGGGTGGAAGGCGACAGCTTCGGCCATGAAACGGAACACGCCGCGCAAATTTCGGCGTGGCGCAAAGCGAATAATCTCTGATGGATTGACAGGAGGTATCATCTCAATAAATGGGGGTGGGGGCAGACCTGTGTGTCTGCCCTGGGCGAACACATAGGTTCGCCCCCACCATTTTGAGAAGATACGACAGGAGGTTGCCATGCCCGCCAAACTGGTCGTCATCGGCGATAGCCTTTCGCAAGGCTTTGCATCGTTTGCCGTCACCCGTGTGGACGAATCGTACGGGGCCATCCTGGCCGGGTGCCTCGGCCTCAAGCCCGGCGAGTGGCGCGTGCCGGATTTTCGCGGCATGGGCGGCCTGCCGTTTAACCTGGAGTGGCTGGCCTCGGAGCTGGCCATGGCCTACGGCACAGACCTCACCGGTTTCGAGTGGGGGGCGGCGACCTTCCGCATTGCCGGGCTGATGGATCAAGTGGAAGATTATTGGGAGCGGGGGGCAGGCAGCCGCCCGGTGGCCGTGTCCGGGCCGTATCACAACCTGGCGGTGTGGGGCTTCAAAGTGGCCGACGCCTACGCCCTCACCGATCAATATTGTTTCGACAAAACCCGAAACACCGCCGACAGCTTTCTGTCGCTGCCATCCGAACCCATGCTGCGCACGGCGCTGCGCGTGATCAACCCCGCCCAGCGGATCGACGGCCAGCCGCAAACGCAGATATCGCGGGCGCGCGAGATTGCCCAGACCGAAGGCGGCATCGAAAACCTTGTCGTCTGGCTGGGCACCAACAATGCGCTTGGCACGGTGCTCGAACTCGAGATCCGCGAAACGGGAAAGAAACCGCCGCCCTTTGAGAGCAACTACAACCTGTGGTCGGCGGAGGCCTTCAAAGCCGAGTACGATCAATTGGTGGAACAGGTGCTCAGCCTCAAGGCCCGGCGAGTGATCGTCGCCACCGTTCCGCACATCACCATTCCGCCCATCACCCGCGGCGTCAACAAGCGCGGCGCGGCGCTCAAACCGGGCGAGCGATATTACGACTATTACACGCGTTTCTGGATTCGGGACAACGAGTTCAACCCGGCGCGCGATCCCTATCTTTCCAAAACCCAGGCCGCGCGCATCGACGCCCGCATCGACGCCTACAACGTCATTATCAAAGACGCGGCAAAGGCCAACCGGTGGTGCCTGGTGGACATGTGCGACAGCCTCGACCGGGCGGCGTTCCGGCGCAACCAGGGCCAACCGAGCTACAACTTCCCGAAGGAAATAGCCGACCTCACCACTCAGCTTTTCCAGATCGATCGCACGGGCAATCGCCTGCGCGGCGGCCTCTTTAGCCTCGACGCGCTGCACCCCACCCACAGCGGCTACGCGCTGGTAGCCCACGAGTTTCGCCAGGCCATGATGGCGGCTTACAAGCTTCCTATGAGGCCCATTGACTTTGCCGCCGAGCGGGCCAAAGATTCGCTCGTCAACCATCCGCCGCGCACGCTGGACGACGTCTTTGGCTTCATCCAGACTCTGGAGAGCCGGTTCCACTTTTCGCAGTGGCTGTCATTGGGCGCTCGTTGAGCCGCTCCGCGCCGTCCCGAGCAGGCATGTCGGCTGTCGCCCATTCTCATCATCTCACCGCAGCGAAAACAAAACCGCCTCTCGTATTTTGAGAGGCGGTTCTTGTTTTTTTTCGGCATACCGGAAGGGCGTTACTTGGCAGGTGCAGTTCCCGGCTCGGCCCCGACGATTTCCGGCAGTGGCACGCCCTCGGCCGCCGCCGCGGCGGCCAGTTCGGCGTTCTTGTACATCCAGTAGCCGGTGCCCGAGGGGATCAGCTTGCCGATGATGACGTTCTCTTTCAGGCCGAAGAGTCCGTCTTCCTTGCCCTCAATGGCCGCGCCGGCCAGCACCTTGATGGTGTGCTGGAACGACGACGCCGAGAGGAACGAATCGGTGGCCAGCGAGGCGCGCGTCACGCCGAGCAGCGCCGGCACCGCCGTGGAGGTCTGGCGGCCGTCGGCGGCGAGCCGCTCGTTCATTTCCTTGAACTCGCCGCGGTCAATCAGCTCGCCGGGCAGCAGGCTCGTGTCGCCGGGGCGCACCACCTGCACCCGCGAGAGCATCTTGCGGACGATGACCTCGAAGTGCTTGTCGTTGATGTTCTGGCCCTGCGAGCGATACACGCGCTGCATCTCGGTCAGGAAGTAAAGCTCGCACGCCTCGCGGCCCAGAATGCGCAGGATGCGATGCGGGTTCTGCGAGCCTTCGGTGAGGCTGTCGCCGGCGCGCACCTCTTGCCCGTCAATGACCAGCAGGCGGGAATTGGTGGGGATGTCGTACTCCTTCTCGTCGCGGAATTCGCGGGTGATGATGATCAGATTGTCTTTGATCTTCACCTGCCCGCCATGCTCGGCCAGCACCTGGCTGTCGCCGCGCTGGGCCAGCAACGCGCCATCGGGCACCGTGTCGCCGTCTTCCACCTTCACCGACCAGTTGCCCGGCACTTCGTACTCGTCGCGCACGGTGGCCGAGTTGACCACTTTGACGAACTTCAGGCCGCCCTTGTCGGAGCGCACCACTTCCACCAGGCCGTCGATCTCCGTGACCACCGCTTCGCCCTTGGGCTTCTTGCGGGCCTCGAACAGTTCTTCCACGCGCGGCAGACCGCTGGTGATGTCGCCGCCGGCGGCCACACCGCCGGTGTGGAACGTGCGCAGGGTGAGCTGCGTGCCCGGCTCGCCAATGGACTGGGCGGCGATGATGCCCACCGCCGTGCCCACGTCCACCAGTTTGCCGCGGCCCAGGTCGCGCCCGTAGCACATGGCGCAAATGCCGCGCCGTAGTTGGCAGTGCAACGGCGAGCGCATGTATACCTGCTCGATGTTTGAGCTTTGAATCCGATTGGCGATTACCTCGGACACTTCCTCGTTCCGATCGACAATCACCTCGCCCGTCTTGGGATCGATCACTTTGGCGGCGGCCATGCGCCCCAGAATGCGGTCGTAAAGATGCTGACCGGCCACGTCGTCCCTGCGGCGGATCCACGCCCCGCCTTCGGTGAAGCAGTCCACTTCGTTGATGATCACGTCCTGCGCCACGTCCACCAGGCGGCGCGTCAGATACCCGGCGTCTGCCGTGCGGAGCGCGGTGTCGGCCAGGCCTTTGCGCGCGCCGTGCGTCGAGATGAAGTATTCCAGCGCCCGCAGCCCTTCGCGGAAGTTCGAGCGAATGGGCAGGGGGATGATGCGGCCCGAGGGGTCGGCCATGAGGCCGCGCATGCCAGCCAACTGGGTGATCGGCCCGAAGCCGCCTTTGGTGGCGCCCGATTTAGCCATCACCGCCAGCGAGCCGAACGGATCGAGGTTGGCTTTTACCGCCTCGGCCACGTCATCGCGCGTCTTGGTCCATAGCTCAATGACGCGATCGGTTTCTTCCTGCTCGGTGAGCAGGCCGCGGCGGAATTGCTTCTCGACATCGGCGACTTCCTCTTCCGTGCGGCCCACGATTTCAGCCTTGGCCGCCGGCACCGACAGGTCGGACACGGCGATGGTAATGCCGGAGCGGGTGGCGTATTTGAAGCCGATGTTCTTGATCTGATCCACCACTTCGGTGGTGATGTCGCTGCCCACCACTTGATAGCACTTGGTGACCAGCTTTTGCAGGCTGCCTTTGTCCAGTTGCTCGTTCACGTAGCGCATCTCTTCGGGCAGGATGCGGTTGAACAGCGCGCGGCCCACCGACGTTTCGATGACGCGGCGGCGCGCTTTGCCGTCGGCGTGGCGCTGGCCTTGCTCGTTGACGTACGAGGGCATGTAGAGCTTGATTTTGGCGTGAATGTGCATCTGGCCGAGGCTGTAGGCCATCTCGATCTCGTCCAGATCGGAGAAGGTGCGGCCTTCGCCCTTGCGGCCTTCGCGCAGCATGGTGAGATAGTACACCCCCAGCACCATGTCCTTGGCCGGGCCGACGATCGGCTCGCCGTCCGCCGGCTTGAGCAGGTTCTTGGTAGAGAGCATCAATTCGCGCGCTTCTTCCACGGCCTTTTTGGACAGCGGCACGTGCACGGCCATCTGGTCGCCATCAAAGTCGGCGTTGAAGGCCGAGCAGGCCAGCGGGTGCAGGTGAATGGCCTTGCCCTCGACCAGCACCGGCTCGAAGGCCTGGATGCCGAGGCGGTGCAGGGTGGGGGCGCGGTTGAGCAACACGGGGCGGTCTTTGATGACCTCCTCCAGCACTTCCCACACTTCGGCGCGTTCTTTTTCGATGAGCCGCTTCGCGCCCTTGACGTTGGAGGCGAAGTTGTATTCCACCAGTTTGGCGATCACGAACGGGCGGTAGAGTTCCAGGGCCATGGTGCGCGGCAGGCCGCACTGGTGCAGCTTGAGCCTGGCCCCCACCACGATCACCGAGCGGCCCGAGTAGTCCACGCGCTTGCCGAGCAAGTTACGGCGGAAGCGGCCCTTCTTGCCTTTGAGCATGTCGCTCAGGCTCTTCAGCTCGCGGCGGCCGCGGCGGCTGAGCGCCTTGCCGCGCTGGCTGTTGTCAATCAACGAGTCCACGGCCTCTTGCAGCATGCGTTTCTCGTTGCGCACGATCACGTCCGGCGCGCCCAGTTCCAGCAAACGCTTGAGACGGTTGTTGCGGTTGATGACGCGGCGGTAGAGGTCGTTGAGGTCCGAGGTGGCAAAGCGCCCGCCGTCCAATTGCACCATGGGGCGCAGGTCGGGCGGGATGACCGGCAGGATGGTAAGGATCATCCATTCCGGGCGGTTGCCGGAGCGGCGCAACGCCTCCACTACTTTGAGGCGTTTGATGGCTTTCTTCTTGCGCTGCTTGCTCTTGGTGGTGCGGACTTCGTGCCACAATTCCTTGGCCAGCCGGTCGAGGTCCAGCGCGCGCAAAATATCGTGGAAGGCCTCGGCGCCCATGTCGGCTTTGAACACCTGGCCCCACTTCTGTTTCAGCTCGCGGTATTTGCTCTCGCCCAGGAACATCATGTGGTGCAGGGCCAGCAGTTCCTCGCGTTCCTTGTCCATCGATTTGTGGACGGTTTCTGAGGAGTCTTCCAGCGAGTTGCGCAGTTGGACAATCTGATCTTCGGACTCGGCCTTGAGCTTTTCAATGTCCATCTTCAGCGTGTCCACTTTGGTGTCACGCTTTTCCTTCAGCGCCGTTTCAATTTCGCCCAACCGGGCCTGCACGGCCTTGTTGAGCGCGGTCAGATGTTTGCGGGCGATGGTCTCGCCCTTGTCGGCGATGATGGCGCCGGTAGGCTCAAACTCGATGGGCACGCGGATGGTGGAATCCATCTTGTCTTCGAGCGACTTCTGGACACGCTGGCCGTCTTTGACCAGCGGCTCCACTTTCTCGGCCACGTCGATTTCGTACTTCTCGTTGAGGCCTTCGATTTTGGCCTTGAAGTCGTTGACCTTTTTATCGCGCCCGGCTTTGACCGTGGCGATCTTGGCGTTGATCTCGTCGCCGTGGCGCTTTTCCTCGCGCATGATTTCTTCTTCGAGCCGCTTGAGGGCCTTTTGCCGTGCGTCCTCGTCGAGATGAGTCACCACGTATTGGGCGAAATACAGCACGCGATCGAGGTTGCGCCGCGACACGTCGAGCAGCACGCCGAGGTACGAGGGAACGCGGCGGGTGTACCACACGTGCGCCACCGGGGCCGCCAGTTCAATGTGTCCCATGCGTTCGCGCCGCACGGAGGAGCGGGTGACTTCAACGCCGCACTTGTCGCAAGTGATGCCTTTGTATCGGACGTTCTTGTACTTGCCGCAATAGCATTGCCAGTCTTTGGTGGGGCCAAAGATGGCCTCGCAGAACAACCCGTCTTTTTCGGGCCGCAGCCGGCGATAGTTGATCGTTTCCGGCTTGAGCACTTCGCCGTACGACCACGATTTGATCTGCTCGGGTGAAGCCAGGCTGATTTTCAGGGCGCGCAAACTTTTCGGTTCCAAAGTGACCTCCCGTAGTGGGCTATGACAGACAACGTCTACAATCGAACAAGCGTGCTAATCAAGAGACAACGCAAAACGAGCGCTTTGAGATTTGCCTCTCAAAGCGCTCTGTTGGCGGAGGATATGGTGATGAGCGTAATTGTATCCAGAAATTCACTCGTGTCAATAGCGTCAACGCAAGCCTTCCACCAAATGCACCGTGATTTGGCCTGGCTCGATATTCAATATCACTGATTTGATGGCAGGCAACAGCAGTTCGCCGCCGGGGCCGGTGACCACGTAAACATCATTGGCGCCGGTAGCCAGTATCTCCGTCACCGTGCCCAACGCTTCTCCGGCATCGGAAACAACCGGCAGCCCGATGAGCTGGTGGTAAAAGAACTGCCCCGGTTGGAGGGGCGCTGCATCGCGCTCGGCAACGTAGATTACTTCGCCGCGCAGGGCTTCGGCCCGGGTGCGGTCATCGTAGCCTTCGAGCTTCACCACCAGCACGCCGCTGTGAAAACGCGACGACTCAAGGCGGTGGGGCGCATGGCTGTCGCCCACGTACACTGTTTCCACTTCGGCCAGATGGCCGGGGAAGCCGGTTTGGATTTCGAGCCGCAGTTCGCCGCGCACACCTTGTGGCCTCAATACCCGCCCTACGGCCAAAAATGTGGTGCCTGCCGCCTTGCGACGGGCGGCCCGGCGAGGCGCGGAGGCGCGCCGCCGGGGTTCACTAGGTTCGGAGGTCACTCGATCTCTAACTCGATGTACTGGCCATCCCGCGTTCCCGCCGTTCGCAGCAGCGCGCGGATGGCGTTGGCGACCTTGCCGCCCTTGCCGATCACGCGCCCCGCATCTTCGGGGGCCACGCGCAACTTCAGCACCAGGTCCGTGCCGTGGCGCGCCTCATTCACCACCACCTGATCCGGGTGATCGACCAACGCGCGCGCGATGTAATCGACGAGGTCTTTCATGCCGGGCACAGACGGCGGCAGGCGAAAATGGGTAGGCCGGCCGGAAGCCGGAGTCTACCGCTTTTGCCTACGAGCCTTCTTTGGCTTTGGCCTTCTTGTTGGTCTTGCCCTTCGAGGCCATGCCGACCGTGTCGTCGCGGCGCGTCTTCATATTGAAGAAGCGGGCCGAGGCGGCGGTATTGGCCTCGGTCACCAGGGTTTCCAGCGGTTCGCCTTTGCGGAATCGCTCGAGGCGTTCCAGCGTGCCGGTGGATTTGAGCAGGCGCTCGACCGCCTCCGACGGCTGGGCGCCGTTCTTCAGGTGGTGCAGGGCGCGGGCCTCGTCCACTTTGACGTAGGTCGGCTCGGTGCGCGGGTTGTACTCGCCCACGATTTCAATAAAGCGGCCGTCGCGCGGGTGTTCGCGCTCGGCGACCACGATGCGATAGACCGGTTGGGCTTTGGCGCCTTCACGGCGCAGGCGGATACGAAGCATGGGTGTCTCAAACTCCTATTGTTGACGGCGAATAAACTGTTCGGTTGCGCTGCGCCACAGGCGCGCGCATGCGTATCAACGCATGTTCCTGAATAGATCGGGCATTCCGCGCCCTTTGGTCTTGCCCAACTGCTTGAGCATCTTCTGCATGTCGCGGAACTGCTTGATCAACTGATTGATCTCTTGCACCGACGTTCCCGATCCGCCGGCCACGCGCCGCTTGCGGCTGGCGTTTAGCTCCTGCGGGTTGCGTCGTTCGTACGGGGTCATCGAATTGATGATGGCCTCCACCCGGCCCATGCTGCGGTCGAGGTCTTGCGGGTTCACTTGCGCGGCCAGCTTGCCCGCGCCGGGGATCATGTCGAGCATTTGCCCCAGCGGCCCCATCTTCTTCACCTGCCGCATCTGGTCGCGGAAATCCTCCAGCGTAAACTCGCCGGACTGGAGTCGCTCAACCGACTTCTGCGCTTGCCGGGCGTCGAAGGCGGACTCGGCTTTTTCGATCAGCCCCAGGATGTCGCCCATGCCCAAGATGCGGCCGCTTAGTCGCTCGGGCGAGAACACCTCGAGGCCGTCGATCTTTTCGCTGGTGCCCAGGAACTTGATGGGCACCCCGGTGACCGCGCGCATCGAAATCGCCGCGCCGCCGCGCGCGTCGCCGTCCACTTTGGTGAGGATCAGGCCGGTGAGGCCCACCTGTTTGTTGAACCCGTCGGCGATGCGCACCGCCTCTTGCCCGGTCATGGCATCGGCCACCAGCAGCGCTTCGCCGGGGGCGCACCGCTCTTTGATAGCCGCCACTTCAGCCATCATGGCCGCATCAATCTGCAGGCGGCCAGCGGTGTCCAAAATCACCACGCTGTAGCCGATGGACTCGGCGTGTCGCACGGCGTTGAAGCACAACTCCGGCGGCGCTTCGGAGCCGGTGAAGACCGGCACATCCACCTGGGCGCCCAACGTTTTCAACTGCTCGGCGGCGGCGGGGCGGTACGGATCGGCCGCCACCAACAACGGCTTGTGCCCCTGGCTGCGCAGCCACCGCGCCAGCTTGGCGGCCATGGTGGTTTTGCCCGCGCCCTGCAAGCCCACCAGCATAATCACCCGTGGCGGCTGCCCGGCCAAATTGAGCTTGCCCGGCTCGCCCAGCGTGGCCGTCAACTCCTCGTGAACGATCTTGATGACCTGCTGGCCGGGGTTGAGCGCCCGCGACACTTCGGCCCCAATCGCCCGCGCCCGCACGCGCCCCAGAAACTCTTTGACGACGGTGAAGTTGACGTCGGCTTCCAGCAAGGCCAGGCGGACTTCCCGCAGGGCGGTGTCCACATCGGCTTCGCTCAACTTGCCGCGCCGGGTGATTTCTTTGAAGACGTTTTGGAGTTTGTCGCTTAGGTTTCGAAACATGCAAAACAGCCGGGAATGGCGCAATACAACGGGGCAGACCCGGCCCCGTGGCGAAGCGGCATTGTAACGCGGCGGGAGGTATCCGTCAAGATAAGGATGAAGGATGAATGCGGAATGACACCTGCACTTGCGCAGGTGCAAGTGTGAATGCGGAATGATGAATGATGCCGTCCATCGGGCCAAGATGCCACGAACTACGGATCAACGACGAGAAAGCTTGTTGGCGGATCATCTATCGGATTGATTATGCGGCTACAAATGTGAATTCGGATTGTCCGTAGCCAGGCCCTCGGCTGCAGCCGCCGCCAGCAAATCGGCGTCTGCTGTGACGAAGGCGAGGGGAGGCAGATCCTGTGAGGTCAGGCTGGCGTTGAGGCTGAGCGCAGAGGCCAATTGGATGGCGTCGCAGCCGCGAAGTTTCTGTCGGCGAGTCAGGGCCACGGCCAGATCGATGAGCGCCGCATCAACCGCCACCGGTGAGTATTGCTGATGGGCATCGGTGATGAATCCGGCCAACGTTTGTTCGTAGTCTTCGATGGAGAGAGCCCCTGCACGGTGCTTGGCCGCCGGCGCCGCCGCGACTTCTACGAGTCCGATCTGGGAAAGCATAATGATGTTTCCGGCGGCCGGATCGCAAATGGAGTTCACCCAGACCGTGCCGGCCTCGAAGGTGTAGCGCTTGACGACCGCACTGCTGTCGAAAAAGTAGACAGGAACAATCATGACCTCGCTCACAACCGGCCTCGTTGCTCGATGATGATCTCGCTCAAAGGCTTTCCCGGCAGGCGAAGGGGTGGGTGCCGGCCGCGAGGCGAATCAACGGCGTAGCGGCTCAGCAGACCCGGCGCGATGGGTTGGATGAGTCCCGTGGCCTGGAGCACTCTAATGGTTCGATCACGGGGACTCGCGATTTCGCCGGTCGCCAATTGGCTGAGGCCGAGTTGCAGGATACGGGCCAATTCGTGGCGGTGAGGTTTGATCCGTTCCGCCAAATCGTCGGGGATTTGAAGGAGAATTGTTTCCATTGTTTCACCTCTCCCGATTGATTATAGTCCGATGAACCGATTGTGACAAATAGCCGGCGGGCGTGAGCGAATATGTGGCCTGGATGCGCGAGAAGTAGGTGACGGATGAGCGGGTCGTAGTTCACACCGACATCATGACCGCCAGCGGCGGGCAGGTGAAGAAGGACGCACGACACCGCACTTGCGTGCCCCGAAGGGATGCAAGTGTGAAGGATGAATGGCCGCGCCGCGTGATGGTAAGACAACTGCCGCGCTCTGGCCATGGAGAGGGTGGCTGTTTGCTTTCTGTGAATTGCGCACGGTTGATAGTAGACCTTTACCGCCACCCAACCCGGATAGAAGTCGCGAGCGGTGTTGCCGGCGCTGCCCGTCACCACTCTCGTGCTGCCCACGCGAAGCGGTCGGTGTGCAGGTAATACA
>JACRBQ010000054.1 GCA_016213135.1 Chloroflexota bacterium
ATCGCTCACCGTTCACCGTTCACCGTTCACCGTTCACCGTTCACCGTTCACCGTTCACCGTTCACCGTTCACCGTTCACCGTTCACCGTTCACCGTTCACCGTTCACCGTTCACCGTTCACCGTTCACCGTTCACCGTTCATCGTTCATCGTTCATCGTTCATCGTTCATCGCTCATCGTTCATCGCTCATCGTTCATCGCTCATCGTTCATCGCTCATCGCTCATCGTTCATCGTTCATCGTTCATCGTTCATCGTTCATCGTTCATCGTTCATCGTTCATCGCTCACCGTTCACCGTTCACCGTTCACCGTTCACCGCTCATCGCTCATCGCTCATCGTTCATCGTTCATCGTTCATCGTTCATCCTTCATCCTTTTATGCTCAAACTCCGCCCCCTCCTCTTCTCCGCCTTCGTCCTCATCGGCGCGTCCGTCATGATCGCCCTGGGCATCTGGCAGCTCAACCGCCTCAAAGAGCGCCGCGCCCACAACGCCCAAATCGCCGCCCGCATGAGCCGGCCGCCGATCGCCATCACCGGGGGGGCGTTGGGCGATGTGTCCAGCCTCGAATACAGGCCGGGCGTCGTCACCGGCGTCTACGATTTTTCGCAAGAGGTCGTCATCCGCAATCGTTCCTTCAACGAAGCCGCGGGCGTGCATCTGCTCACCCCGCTCAAAATCGCGGGCAGCGATCAAGCCATCCTCATTGACCGTGGCTGGATTCCCTACACCGCCGCCGACCCGCAGATGCGCACAGCCTATGCCACCCTCACCGACGCGGTTACTGTCACCGGCCTCATCCGCCCCAGCCAGCCGCGCCCCTCGCCCCTTGCCCCGCGCGACCCCACCCCGGCGCCCGGCTCGCGGCTGGACGCCTGGTTCTGGGTGGACATTTCGCAAATCCAACAGCAGGTGCCCTACCCGCTCATGCCCCTCTTTATTGAGCAAGCGCCCGGCCCCGACCCGCACGCCCTGCCCGCCGCCGGGTACGACATCGAACTGGCCGACGGCCCGCACCTCAGCTATGCCATCCAGTGGTTCTCCTTTGCCGCCATCTTTGTCGTCGGCTCCATCGCGCTGGCGAGGCAACGACGCGCGGGCCAATCACGCCAACCCTAGGCGTTGTGCTATAGTATTGGCAGCGAGGTGCATCATGGCTATCGAGCTTGGGACAATACAAACCGAAACCCTGCTGACGGGCGATGAACTGTTGGAGCTGGGGAACATTGGCCCATGCGACTTTGTTCACGGGACGATTGTGCCTACGAGACCGACCGGATTCTCACACGGCAGCTATGTGGGCAATCTCTATGAGTCTTTGAAGACCTTCGCACGGCGAAATAGATCGGGCAAAGTCGTCGTGGGCGAAGTCGGAATCTATACCCAGCGCAACCCCGACACGGTGCGCGCCGCCGATGTGGCCTTTATCTCCAACGAGCGTTTCGCCAAACAGAAGAGACCGAGCGGCTTTTTGGAAGTCGCGCCGGAGCTGGTTGTCGAGATTCTCTCGCCGGACGACCGCTGGCAGGAAGTCAATCAGAAGTTGCGGGAGTATTTCGCCGTCGGAGTCAAATTGGTGTGGGTCGCCGACCCGGCGGCTAAAACCGTGTACGCCTATCGCTCCATCACCAACCTTCGGATATTTGCCGAAGCCGATACGCTCACTGCCGACGATGATGTGTTGCCGGGCTTTAGCGTGCCGGTGGCAAGCCTGTTTGAAGAATAACGACCAGCTCCCCTCCACTTCGATCCCACCATGCCCCACTCCCTCGTCACCGTTTATACCGTCTCCGGGCAAGTCGAGGCCAACATCATCAAAAGCATGCTGGAAGCCGCAGGGATTCCGGTGATGGTGGTGCAGGAGGGCGCGGGCCGGGCCTATGGCCTCACCGTGGGCCCCATGGGCAAAGCCGATATTCTGGTGCCGGAGCAGTACGCCGAAGCGGCGCGGAAATTGTTGGATGAAATGGATCGGGGGGAACTGAGTGGCGGGGCCGATGACGCGGCGACCCCGTTGCCGTAGAAGCGGCGCTACAACTGCAGCTTCTTCGCGCCGGGCACTATCAAATCGATATCAGCCCGCTGAAAGTCGGCGTGGGCTTCCACGTTGATCACGCCCACCGTGCCGCGATAGCGGCGCAGCCAGCTTTCAATATCGGCCGCGGCCTGCCGGGCCACCTCCACTCCGTCCGCCATCGCAATCTGCCTCGTCACTGCCGGGGCGCCTCGTACAACTCAACCAGCACGCCGTTGGCGCTTTCGGGGTGAATGAACGCCGCCCGGTTGCCGCCCGCCGCGGCGATGGGCGTTTCGTTGATCAGCCGCACGCCTTTGGCTTTCAGCCGCGCCAGCATCTCGTCGAGGTTATCCACTTCCAGCGCAATATGGTGCAAGCCCGGCCCGCGCCTGGCGAGGAACCTGGCCGCGCCGCTGGTATCGGTGGTGGGCTGCACCAGTTCCACCTCGCCCTCGCCCGCCGGCAAAAAGGCCACGATGGATTCCTGCGAGGCTACTTCTTCGGTGTGCGACAACTCCAGCCCGAGCGTATCGCGCCAGAAAGCCAGCGAGGCGTCGAGGTCGGGAACGATGATGGCGATGTGCGAAATCTTTTTTATCATGCAGTGAATTCACCGCAGAGACGCAGAGAAACGCGGAGAGCGCGGAGAGTTTCTTATGATCTCTGCGAACTCTGCGCCATCTCCGCGTCTCTGCGGTGAGAATCATATCGTCGGTCTGTATTCTCCCCACACCCCTCGCAGCGTGCCGCATATTTCGCCCAGGGTCACGTCGCCTTCCACGCAGGCAATGAGCAGCGGCATGAGGTTTTCGCTGCCGCGCGCCGCCGTTTCCAGCCGGGTGCGCAGCTCGCTCACGCGGGCCGGGTCGCGCCGCGCGCGCAGAGCAGCCAATTTGTCACACTGGTTCTGCTCCATAGCCGGGTCCACCCGCAGCCGTTCAAGCTTCAACTCCTCCTCCACCGTGAACTCGTTCACCCCCACCACAATTTGCTCTTTCGCCTCCACCGCTTTCTGATAGCGGTACGCCGCATCTTGAATTTCGTTTTGGATGAACCCGCGCTCGATGGCCGCCAGCGCCCCGCCCATCTCGTCAATTTGGGCAATGTACTCCATGGCTCGCCGTTCAATTTCGTCCGTCAGCGCTTCAACGGCGTAGCTGCCCGCCAACGGATCCGCGGTGTCGGCCACGCCGGACTCGAAGGCCAACATTTGCTGAGTGCGCAGGGCCACGCGCGCCGCGCTCTCGGTGGGCAACTGCAACGCCTCATCCATGCAGTTGGTGTGCAGGCTTTGAGTGCCGCCCAGCACCGCCGCCAGGGCCTGAATGGTCACCCGCGCCACGTTCACTTCCGGCTGCTGCGCGGTGAGCGTGCTGCCGCCCGTCTGCGTGTGAAAGCGCAGCATCCACGACTTGGGATTCTTGGCCTTGAAACGCTCGCGCATGATCCCGGCCCACAGGCGGCGGGCGGCGCGGAATTTGGCCACCTCTTCCAAGAATTGGTTGTGCGCGTTGAAGAAGAAAGCCAACTGCGGCGCGAAGTCGTCCACCTCCAGCCCGGCCCTCAGCGCCGCCTGCACGTAGGCGATGCCGTTCGCCAGCGTAAAAGCCACCTCCTGCACCGCCGTCGAGCCGGCTTCGCGGATGTGATAGCCCGAGATGCTGATGGTGTTCCACTCCGGCACTTCCGTTTTGCAGTAGCGGAAGACGTCGGTGATAAGGCGCATCGACGGCGCGGGCGGGAAGATATACGTGCCCCGCGCGATGTATTCTTTGAGGATGTCGTTTTGGATGGTACCGCGCAGTTTCCCCGGTTCCACCCCTTGCCGTTTGCCCACGGCGATGTACATCGCCAGCATCACCGAGGCGGGGGCATTGATCGTCATGCTGGTGCTGACTTTGTGCAACGGGATACCGTCGAACAGCCGCGCCATGTCGTCAAGCGTCGGAATGGACACGCCCACTTTGCCCACCTCGCCCAATGCCATCGGGTCGTCGGGGTCGTACCCGATCTGCGTCGGCAAGTCGAACGCCACGGAAATGCCCGTTTGCCCCTGCGCCAGCAGAAACTTGTATCGCCGGTTGGACTCCTCGGCGGTGGCGTAGCCGGCGTATTGGCGCATCGTCCAAAAACGCCCGCGATACATCGTCGGCTGCACGCCGCGAGTGAACGGGTATTCGCCGGGGAAGCCCACGTTGGCGGGCGGGTCGCCCGACAGCGGCCCATACACGCGCTCCAGCGGAATGCCGGAGGACGTTTCAAACGCCGGCTTGCGTTCGGGATTCTTCTTGAGGGTCGCGGCGAGCGACTCGCGTTCCCAGCGTTCTTTTGCATTCATGAATTTGTTTTCCTTTGGGGGTTATTCACCGTGGTGACGATTACAAAGGAGTCAGCGCAAACTCAATCCCCGTGAACTTCAACTGCCACGCCCGCGACATTTGTTCGTTGAGCGCCTCCAACGCAAGCTGCTGCCCGTGGGCGGGCTGCGAAAGCGCGGTGGCCACGCCCATGCGTTTGATCTCGGCCAGCAATTTCTCGCCCACCGTCTGCGAAATATCCTGCTGGGCCTGCCGCGCGGCCATCACCGCCGGAATGGCCGCCGTGACCTTGCACGAATACTGCCCGGTCACCGAATAACGCGCCCCTTCGTTCGCCACCGATAGCCCGTCCGGCAGGGCAAAGGTCTGTTCGCGCAAATCCACCAGCATCACCTGATCGATCAGCGGCCACACCCACGTCGTGCCGGGCTTCAACTCCCTCACCAGCCGCCCGAACCGGAACAGCACACCCCGGTGGTCTTCGGGAATCTTGCGCACCGCCGACAACATGACCAGAAACCCGGCAATGGTCGCGCCTACAATCAATAGCGGATAGACAAAGTTGTTCATTCGCCAATCGTCAGCAGCACCTGGTTTTGCTCCACGTTGTCGCCGCCCTTCGTTTTGATGCGGGTCACCGTGCCGGCGCGCGGCGACTTCAGTTCATTCTGCATCTTCATCGATTCGAGGATCACCAGAATGCCGCCTTTGCTCACCTTTTGCCCCTCGGCCACCGGCACCGAAACAATAAGGCCGGGCATGGGCGCTTTCAGGTGGAAGTCGCCTACCTGCACCACCCCCGCCCCGGCGGCCTTGGCCAGCCGCACCGCGCGCTCGTCCTCGACCTTCACATCGTAAAGGTCGCCGCGCAACAGCACCAGCCAGCCCGTGTCGCCTTCGTCCACAAAAGCTTCGAACGAGTGGTGATCGAGCAACAGCGAATACAGCGGTTGGTCGCCCACCGCTTCGAGATCGATGTCGTACACCTTGCCGTCCACCACCACATGGCGGTCGTCGTTGATCTCGATGAGATACGTCTGGTCATTAACCGCAGTGAGATATTTCATCGGTGCATCCTCTCGTAACGGCCCACCCACTTCCAGTTGCTGGTGTCGCGGTCGCCCCGGCGCACAATCTGCGCGGCCTTTTGCCCGCGCCGGTGCGCGGCCAGTGTCGCCAAAATAGCGGCAATCTCCGGACGCTGCGCGCCCTCGTCGTCCATCTGAAAGCGCTCCTCCAAAAAGCGGGTGTCGAACTGCCCGCCCATAAAACGGTGCGAGTTCAGCAAATGCTGGTGCAGCGGAATGTTCGTCTTGACCCCGACGATCTTGTATTCCTCCAGCGCGCGGCGCATGCGCAGCAATGCCTCGCCGCGAGTCTCGCCCCAGCAGATCACTTTGGAGATCAGCGAGTCGTAGTAGCGGGGGATGGTGTAGCCGGAATAGATGAACGTGTCCACGCGCACGCCGGGGCCGGTGGGCACAATGGAGGCCGATACCGTGCCGGTGGAGGGCATGAAGTTGTTGTACGGATCTTCGGCATTCACCCGGCACTCGATGGCCCATCCGGTCATCGCAATTTCGCTTTGCTCGCGGCTCAACTTGCGCCCGCGCGCGATGCGGATTTGCTCTTTCACAATATCAATACCGGTTACCAGCTCCGTCACCGGGTGTTCCACTTGCAGGCGCGTGTTCATTTCGAGGAAGAAAAAATTCTTGTCGCGATCCACCAGAAACTCAATCGTCCCGGCGTTGACGTATCCCACCGCCGCCGCGGCCCGGCACGCCACCTGGCCCATGCGCCGCCGCAGATCATCGTCGTCGTTCACAAACGGCGAGGGCGACTCTTCCAGCACCTTTTGGTGGCGGCGCTGGATGGAGCACTCGCGTTCGCCCAGATGAACCACGTTGCCGTGCGTGTCGGCCATGATCTGAATCTCGATGTGCCGCGCCCCGGTCACCAGTTTTTCCAGATAGACGTTGCCATCGCCAAATGCGGCCTCTGCCTCTCGCCGTGCTGCCGCCAGCGCCGGCGGCAGTTCCTCGGGGTTGTGTACCTCGCGCATGCCCTTGCCGCCGCCGCCCGCCGTGGCTTTGATGAGCAGCGGGAAACCGATGTGCGGCGCAATGGCGACGATCTCGTCGTCGCGCAGAGCGCCTTCGCCCTCGGTCCCCGGCACCACCGGCACACCGGCCCGGGTCACGGTGGCGCGAGCCACGGCTTTGTCGCCCATGGCAGCGATGGCCGAGGGTTTAGGGCCGATGAAGGTGATCCCGGCCTCCTCGCACGCCCCGGCAAATTCCTCGCGCTCGGCCAGAAACCCGTAACCGGGGTGCACCGCATCGGCGCCCGAGCGTTTCGCCACGTCGATTATTTTGTCGATGCGCAAATACGAATCGCGCGAAGGCGCCGGGCCGATGAGGTAGGCCTCGTCGGCGTAGCGCACGTGCATGGCATTGCGGTCGGCTTCCGAAAACACCGCCACCGTTTCAATGCCCAGTTCACGGCAGGCGCGGATGATGCGGACGGCGATCTCGCCACGATTGGCGATTAAGACTTTAGTGACCATTTGTACCCCTCTAACTACAACGGTATATTCCCATGCTTCTTCTGCGGATTGCCATCGCGCTTGTGGGCCAGCAATTCCAGGCCGTTGATCAGCCGGGGGCGCGTTTCGCGCGGCTCGATCACGTCGTCAATGTACCCGCGCGAGGCGGCGACGTAAGGGTTAGCGAACTTCTCGCGATAGTCCTTCACCAGTTCTGCCCGCCGGGCCACCGGGTCTTCGGCCTCGGCCAGCTCTTTGCGGAAGATGATGTTCACCGCGCCTTCCGGCCCCATCACCGCGATCTCGGCGGTGGGCCAGGCCAGGTTAAGGTCTCCCCGGATGTGTTTGCTGCTCATCACGTCGTACGCGCCCCCGTAGGCTTTGCGAGTGATCACGGTGAGCTTGGGCACCGTGGCTTCGCAATAAGCATAGAGCAGCTTCGCGCCGCTGCGAATGATGCCGCCGTGCTCTTGCCCCACGCCGGGCAAAAAGCCGGGCACGTCCTCAAACGTCAAGATGGGCAGGTTGAAGCAATCGCAAAAGCGGATGAAGCGCGCCCCTTTTTCCGAGGCGTTGATGTCGAGCACCCCGGCCAGCACCGCCGGTTGGTTGGCCACAATGCCCACGCTGTGCCCGCCCAGCCGCGCAAAACCCACCACAATATTCTGGGCGTAGTCGGCGTGGATTTCGAAAAATTGCCCGTCATCCACCACTTTCAAGATCACGTCTTTGATGTCGTAAGGCTTGTTGGGGTTCTCGGGGATGATCGTGTCGAGCGCCTCGTCTTCCCGCAAAGGGTCGTCGGCGCTTTTCACAAACGGCGGGTCCTCCATGTTGTTCTGCGGCACGTAGCTCAGCAGCTTGCGGATGAGGAACAGGCAATCGGCCTCGTTCTCGGCCACGAAATGGCACACGCCCGACACCGAGCTATGGATGCTGGCCCCGCCCAGATCCTCGAAGGACACTTCCTCGGCAGTGACGCTCTTCACCACATCCGGCCCGGTGACGAACATATACGACGAGCCTTTGACCATGAAGATGAAATCGGTGAGGGCCGGCGAGTACACCGCCCCGCCCGCGCACGGCCCCATGATGGCGCTGATCTGCGGGATGACGCCCGAGGCCAGCGTGTTGCGCAGGAAGATGTCGGCGTAGCCGCCGAGCGAAACCACCCCCTCTTGAATCCGCGCCCCGCCCGAATCGTTCAAGCCGATCACGGGCGCGCCCGTCTTCAGGGCCATGTCCATAATCTTGCAGACCTTCTCGGCGTGCACCTCACCCAGGCTGCCACCGAACACCGTGAAGTCTTGCGAGAATACGTAAACCAGTCGCCCGTCGATGGTGCCCCAGCCGGTCACCACGCTGTCGCCGAGGAACTGCTTTTCGTCCAGGCCAAAGTCCGTGGTGCGATGCGCGACAAACGCATCCACCTCGCGGAACGAGCCGCGGTCGAGAAGCAGGTCCAGCCGTTCGCGTGCAGTGAGCCGCCCGCGCTTGTGCTGCGCCTCGATGCGATCCAGCCCGCCGCCCAGTTTCGCCTCTTCGCGCCGGTCTCGCAAGTTTTGAATTTTCGGATCAATAGCCATTGACTTACCACCATTGTTGATTGTTGATTTCTGATTGTTGATTTTGCAGTCAGCAATCAAAAATCAACAATCTAAAATCTTTTCCGCACCGACGGCCACCCCATTAGGCTCCACGTCACGGCCAGCACGGCAATGGTTGCGCCGAGCGCAAAGCCGATCGAGAGCCGGGAATAGTCCGACCGGGCAAACAGCGCCCGATCCAGCCACATCTGCGCCTGCGAGCCGGTGACGGCCGCCAGCGCCAGCCAGCGCCCCCACCGCGCCATGCGCCACAGGCCCAGGCACGCGGCCAGCAGCGCCGCGCCCCACACCGCCGCCGACACGACGGCATACGCCAGCGGAATGGAAACGCCCAACCCGATCAACACGGGCCGGCGCGTTGCCAGCGTGACAGCGCGCGTCCACTGGAGCAATGACAGCGCAAACACCATAGCCGACAGCAAAGTTACACCCGCAGGACGACGCATAAGATAGGGATGAAGGCTGAACGATGAAGGATGAATGCCTTTGTTCATTCGTCATTCGTCATTCGTCATTGTTCTCTCGCCTAAATGCTGAGCACGATTTTGCCGAAAAACTCGCCCCGGCCCATCTTCTCGTGCGCGGCGCGCGCCTCGGTCAGCGGGAACGACGAATCGATGGGCACGCGAAACGTGCCGTCGAACACCAGCGGCATCACCGCGGCAAAATCGGCGTGAGTGCCCATGGTGGAACCGATGAAGCTGATGTGCTTGCCGAACATGAAACGGTTGTCAAACTCAAATTTGGGGCCGGAGGTGTTGCCCACGGTGAGCACGCGCCCGCCGCGCCGCACCGCGCGCAGGCTGGTCATCAAAGTGGCCGCGCCCACATTGTCCACCACCACATCCACGCCGCGCTTGTCGGTCAGTTGAAACACCTTCTTGCCCCAATCTTCTTTGGAGCGATCAATCAATACCTCCGCGCCGAGGGATTGCGCCTGCGCCAGCTTGTGCTCGTCGGAGCCGACGACGTACACCGTGCAGCCGAGGCGCTTCGCGATTTGGATGGACGCCGTGTTCACCCCGCCGCCCGCCCCCACCACCAGCACACTCTCGCCGCGGGTGAGGCCGCCCCGGGTGATGAGGCTATGCCACGCGGTGAGAAACACCAGCGAGGCCGCCGCCGCCGTTTCAAACGGTACGTGCTCCGGCACGCGCAGCAAGTTGCGCTCGGGCAGCGCGATGTATTCGGCGTACGTGCCGCGCCCGTGCTCGCCCAGCACGCCGTACTTCACGCACTGGTTGTTCAGCCCGCGCCGGCAGAATTCGCACGCGTCATCCGAAAGCGTCCCGTCGATCACCACCCGGTGGCCCGGCTGAAACCGGGTGACCCCGGCGCCCACGGCTTCCACCACGCCCGCCCCGTCGCCGCCGGGGATGTGTGGATACTCTAACTTGATCCCCGGCCAACCGTTCCGCACCCACTCGTCGAGCCGGTTGAGGGCGGCGGCCTTCAAGCGCACCAGCACCTGGCCGGCTTCGGGCGCGGGCGTTGGAAAGTCGCCATATTCCAGCACTTCCGGCCCGCCGTGTTTGTGAAAGAGAACAGCTTTCATATGCGTGGTCAGACTCCTTTTGTTGTCAATTTCCACCGGAACGCCAGCATGTCGCTCGCCGTGCCGGCAATGAGCTTCCAGTTCGCGCCGGTGGCCTGGCCGCTCACGCGCGGCACGTAACGGATGTCCACCTCGGTGAGACGGTAACCCAGCAACCGGGCTTTGATTATCACTTCGGCAAAAAAGAACGCGCTGCGCCAGTAGTCTATCGTCATCTGCCGCAGCACGCTCAGCCGGTACAGGCTGATGTAGTTGAACTGGCGCTGCCTTATGCCGAACAGCAATTGGATGGCAGTGATGTTCACCCACGATACGGCCCGGCGCAGCAGCGTGTAATCCGAGCGGTCGGAGCGGATGCCCACGACGATATCGGCGGTATGGGCGGCGGCAAGATACTTGCCCAACTCATCCGGGTCGAGCGCGAGGTCGGCGGGGATAAGGATCATCCACTGGCCGCGCGCCTGCTGCACGCCGGTGAGGAAGCCGCCGCCAATGCCCCGGTTGGCCGGGTGATGCGCCACGCGCACGCGGGGGTCCTCGGCGGCCAAGGCATCGGCAATGGGGCCGGTGTGGTCGCGGCTGGCGTCGTCGGCGATGAGGATTTCAAACGTCACGCCGAGTTCGGCCAGTTTGCCCCGCAGCACGTTCACGGTATGGGCCAGGTTGGTTTCCTCGTTATAGGCCGGGATGAGCACGGTGAGGAAAACGGTCCCGCCAGACGCAGGCCTGTCAGCGGGAGAGGATGCGTCCGCCGTCATAGGCTCTTACGTCCCGACCGCAATGGGCCACCCGCGCCGGGCCGCTTCCTCTGCCACGTTGATCACCCGCCCCTCCGCGCCGGAGGCGATGAGCAATTCGGCCAGCGCCAGCGCGCGCAACCCGTCGCCGCCGGACACGATCGGCGGCGTGTGTCTTTCCGCCGCGTCTACAAAGGCGCGCAGTTGAGCCTGCAACGGCTCGACTTTGTTGACGAATATCTTCGTCATATTGCCTTCGCCCACGCCGGTAAAGAGGGCCATGGCGTCCCAATCGTGCGGGGCCTGGCTGTTCTGGTAAAAGTAAATCTCCTGCTTGAGGTAGTCGAGCAGGAACATGCCGCGCTCGCCGGTGATGCGCGCCTCGCGCACCTTGGTGGGCGTGAGCCAGTTGATGTCGAGCACGCCCACCACCCCGTTGCCAAAACGCAGAATGCCGCTGAGCATGTCCTCGTGCCTGTGATGCACATGGCGGCCAGTTTCGGCATGCAGATGTTCCACCTCCGAGCCGACCACGTAACGCATGAGATCGAGTTCGTGGGTGGCAAGGTCCAGCACCACACCCACGTCGCGAATGTACGACGGAAAGGGCGAGAGGCGGTGGGCCTGATATTGAAAGATGCGGCCCAACTCCCCGGTGTTGATGCGCCGCTTGAGTTCGATGACCGCCGGGTTGAAGCGTTCCACGTGCCCCACGGTGAGGGTGAGGCCCCGGGCGGCAGCGGCGTCGATCAACTGCCGAGCCTCGGGCACGGCCGAGGCAATGGGCTTTTCCACCAGCACGTGTATGCCGCGCTCCAGCGCCATCATCGCCACCGCATGGTGCAGCACGGTGGGCACCGCCACCGACACCACGTCAAGCCGCTCGTGCTCGAACAGACTCTGGTGGTCGGGATAGGTGGCGATCTTGTAACGGTTGGCCAGCGCGGCGCGGCGCGATTCGTCCGGGTCGGCGATGGCGGCCAGTTCCACGTTTTCCAATTCGGTGTACACGCGGGCGTGATGGCGGCCAATGGCCCCCACGCCGATCACGGCGGCGCGAATCATGCGGCCTCCTGCGGGCGGTAAACCCAACCGCAGTGCGGGCAGCGGAAGGAGCCATCGCCCACGGGGCGCAAACGGCGGGCGCAGGCGCAAACGTAGCCGGCCCGGCGGGCCGGCGCGCCCAGCACCAGCGTGTGCTCCGGCACGTCGCCAGTCACCACCGCCCCGGCGGCCACCAGCGCCCAGCAGCCAATGGTCACGCCGGGCAGCACCACCGCCCCCGCCCCCACCGAGGCGCCGTAGCGCACGACCGAGCGGCCCACCACCCAGTCCTCGTTGCCCTTGAGGCTGCCATCGGGGTTGATGGCGCGGGGGTAGTCGTCGTTGGTGAAGCAGGCGCGCGGACCGATGAACACGCCGTCTTCCACGGTGAGGCCGTGATAGAGCAGCGCGTTGTTTTGGATTTTGACGTTGCTGCCGATGGACACGCCGGAATCAATGTAAGTGTCTTTGCCGATGATGCAATTCTCGCCGATGGTCGCGCCTTCGCGCACCTGCACGTTGATCCACAGGCTGGTGCCCGCGCCGATGTGCGCGGTGGGGTGAACAACCGCCGTGGGATGGATGAAAGTCATGGCGGGGCTGGTCGGGTCATTTGAGCAATATTTCGCGGATGTGAATGTTGGCCGTGTCGCCGTCTTGAAGGTTCAATATCTCGATATGCACCCTGGACACCAGCGCCGGCGCGCCTTCGAAACTCATGTCGATGTGCGGGTCGAACGGCAAGTCGAGAAACTTCCGGTCATACGTCACCGGGGCCGCGCTGCCCGCGCCGTACAACTGCGCCGTGAGCCTGAAGTCCATCGAGCCGAAGTCGGCGCTGAGACCGGTGACCGGGCGCGGCTGCGAAAACTCGAATTCGATGATGAAGGGATTGGCAATGGCCCCGCGCATAAGGGTAAAGCGGTCGCTGTCGAAAATGTCGCTGAGCTGGCCGGCATCGGTGCGCGAGTAGCGCACGGTGACCCGCTGGCCCCACAGGTCCATGGTTTCCTCCACCGGCTGGCTCATGGCCACACGCTCGGCGGTGAAAACCTCGTCGACGTTGTCGGCATAGACCAGCCGCACAAAATAGAAGCCCGGTGTGCCGTCCGGATAGGGCAGCACCTTGTCCACCGTCACGGACTTGAACTTGGGGCTGGCCTGGGCTTTGCCGAACTCGTCAGGCGTCATCACCATCAGCAAGTTGGGCGGCATGTCGTTCTTCTGGTCGAGGAAAGTTCCCACGCTGAGCATGGACACCCGCGGGCGTTGTTCGGGCGTAAAGAAGAAATCCAGAAACTCGTTCGCGCCATTGGCCCACGTGGACGACACGCCGATTTGCAGTGTGGGGTCCTGCGCCAGATAGCCGGGGATGGTATCGACAAACAATTGCTTTGCCCCGTATTGCATCCCGTACAGGCCGTAGTTGCTGAACCACAGCGGGCCATTCACCAGAGCGTCGCGCAGCATGTAGATGCCGCCTAACGACAGCCCCGCGCACAGGGCAACGGCCGGCGCCGCCTGCGGGATGCGCTTGGTGAGCCACGACAGCACCGGGTCCAGCCCGATGCCGACCATGACGATGGCCGGAGGGATGAAGGCCAGCACACGGGTAATGGAAACGCCCACCAGCGCGGCCCCGGCCGGGGCCGCCAGCGCCGCCAGCACCACCGCCCGGTGCGGCGACGACCGGAAGCGCCACAGGCAGATGCCCAACCCTAGCGCGGCGAAGGGCAAGAACTGGGTGTTGATGTGCCCGTAGCCTTTCATGATGTGCCGCACCAGATCGTGATTGTTGGGGAAGAACCAATAAGCCGGGTTGAGGCCGTAGAGATACGTCTGCACAAGGTAAACGATCTTTTGCCGGATGGAAACGTCCTGGAACAGGAACGAGTTGATGGTGTGCAAATGATCTTGCGCCGCCGTGGGGTGGCTGAAACGAAAGATAATGGCCGGCAATGCCAGCCCCACAGCCAGCCCCATCGCGGGCAGCAGTTTACGCCACTGTTGGGCGTGGTAGCGAAAGTCGGAAACAAGCAGCATGACCGCCAGCGCCGCCACTACCACTTGCCCGTTGGAGTAGGTGTAAAACGCAGCCGCGCCGAACAACAGCGCGCCGTAGGCATAGCGCGGCGACTCGGTGCGGTAGAGCATGTAGCACAGCAGGAAGCAGGCGTAAAACGAAACCATCATCACGGTTTCAAACGCCGTGCGCGAGTGCAGGAACCACGCCGGGGTGACGGCAAGGAGCAGCGCACCCACCCACCAGAACCGGGCCTTGAACACGCGCTTGAGGATGAGCGACACGGCCACGACGGCCAGCAGGCTCACCAGCGCCGAGGTGACGCGGGCCACGATTATGGATTTGCCAAACAGCCCCACCGAAATGGCGTGCACGTACACCGACAGCAGCGGCGTCCAGCGGTTGGCCGCGGCGTCAAAATAGATGGGCAACCACGAGCCTTTGGCGTCGCGAAAGCCGCGCGCGATCAAATCCTGGGCGAACAATGAGTTGCTGGCTTCGTCGGCGAAAAAGTAGATGGGAAATTTGTCGAGCGACCACAGCCGGGTGATGAGGTACACCACCAGCCCGATTCCGAACAAGGCCCATTCGAGGCTGATGTGGCGGCTCGCCAGGGCAGCCCCGGCGCGGGTCAGTGCAGCGCTCACCGTGGCGGCAGCGGCAGAAACCTGCGTGCGCCAGGCGTTGTTCGCGCGCCACACGGGGGGCCGGGCGGCGTCGGCGGGTTTGGCCGCCGGGGCGGCAACGGCTTCGCCGGGGTACGGCGACACAAAATGTTGCACCACTGGGGCATCGCTGCCGGGCGCCGATTCGACCACCACATGGACCGACGATCCTTCGGCAATATCGAGCGAGATTTGCACATGTGAGATACGCCGCATGCCGGGCTGGTCGGGCAGGAAGACTTGCCCGGTGTGGGTGACGGTGGCAATGGAGGTTTGCTGCGCGGCAGATGGGATGAGAGGCGGCTCGGGCACTGGCGAGGAGGCGGCCACCGGATCCGGGGTGGCGGCCTCGGGCGCGGGCGGTGGGGCGGCTTTAGCGGGGGCGGCACGGGCCGACATCCACCGGGATTTTATTTTTTCGAGCGCGGCGGTATAGGCATCATAGAGTTTATCGCCGGTGGCGAGGGGGGCGGGGTCGCCCGGGTTGCGCCGGCCCTGCCAGTATTGCCAGGCGTAGCGGCCAAACCAAAAGAGGATGACGGCGACGGCGACGAACCAGATGATGGATGATGTGCCGGGCATATCACCTCAGCCCAAGTTCGTTGCGGGCAATGACCAATCGCTGGATTTCGCTGGTGCCTTCGTAGATTTCGGTGATCTTGGCGTCGCGGAAGTAGCGCTCGACGGGGAGTTCTTTGGAGTAGCCGAGGCCGCCGTGAATTTGCACAGCCTGATGGGCGCAGAACATGGCCGTCTCGGAGGCGAAGAGTTTCGCCATGGATGACTCGAGAGTGTAGCGTCCACCGGTGGTTTTGCAACGCTCTTTGGCGAGGGCGGCGCTGTAGATGAGGAGACGCGAGGCTTCGATGCGGGTTTTCATGTCGGCGATTTTGAATTGGATGCCCTGGAATTCACCAATTTTGCTGCCGAAGGCCTCGCGCTCTGTCGCGTACGCGACACTGGCTTCGTAGGCGGCTTCGGCGATGCCCAGCGCTTGCGCGGCGACGCCGATGCGGCCCGCGTCCAGCACGTCCATGGCGATTTTGAACCCCTGCCCCTCTTCGCCGAGGCGGTCTTCAACGGGGCAGCGGTAATCTTCAAACACGATTTCGCTGGTGGCCGAGGCGCGGATGCCGAGTTTGGGTTCGGCCTTGCCCCGCAAGAAGCCGGGCTTGCCGGTTTCGACGATGAAGGCAGTGATGCCTTTGTGCCGCTTTTCGGGCGCGGTCATGGTGAACAGCACGACGATGTCGGCCACCGGGGCCGAAGTGACCCAGCTCTTGCGACCGTTGATGACGTAGTGGTCACCGCTGCGAACGGCGCGCGATTTCATGCTCCCGGCGTCGGAGCCGGACATAGGCTCGGTGAGCGAGTAGGCGCCGATCTGTTGGCCGCCGGCAATGGGGACGAGGTATTTTTGCTTCTGGGCTTCGGCGCCGAACTTGTGGAGGCCGTGGCACACCAGCGAATTGTTGACGCTCATCACCGTGCCGTGAGCGGCGTCCACTTTGGAGATTTCCACCATGCCTAACACGTAGGAGAGGGTGTCGAGGCCGGCCCCGCCGTATTCTTCGGGAATTTCTATGCCCATGAGGCCCAGGGCACCCATTTTTTTGATGGTCTTGAAGGGAAACTCGCCGGTTTCGTCGAAATGAGCGGCGATGGGCGCGATTTCTTTGCGGGCAAAATCGCGCGCCGTTTGCCGGATCATTTCATGCTCGGGGGTGAGAGTGAGGTTGGGGCCGACTAGCATATCGACTGGGTTGGTCATAAATGGCGCTCCAAAAAAGGGGGTGGCTGCGGTGGATTATAGCATGGGCGCACGATGGGTTTTTTGTAAGCCTATGGGCACAAAGCCGTCACTTTGCAGAGGAGTCGGGGTTATCTACCATGGTCGTTTATCCGTAACCTTATTTCCATCAGGAGGAAAATGCAATGGATATGAATACAATGACGGGTCGGTTGATGCGCGTGCTGCGCTTCGACGCATCGGTGTACCGCGAGATTGCCGCCGACGGGACGGCGATGATGCAGGCGGGCATCGTGGTCACGCTGGCGGCGCTTATCGCCGCGCTGGGCCGTTTCGCCGACGTCGGGATTCTGGGGGTGGTCGTTATGGCCATCGTCACCATCGTCGGCTTCTTCGTTTACTCGGCCATTGCCACGATCGTCAGCAAAGTGCTTGGCGGCAAGACAGGCTTCAACGAGATGGGCCGCACGCTGGGCTATGCCTATGCCTGGTACGCGCTCGGCATTCTGGTGCTGGTTCCCGGCGTCGGCGGCTTTCTGGCGTGGCTGGGCAGCATCGTGGCGGCTGTGGCCGGGTTCATTGCCCTGCGCGAGTCGTCGGAGTTTGGCAGCCTGAAAGCCCTCATCACCGTCATCGTCGCTGCCGTTGCGGCCGTGATCGTGACCGCGATCCTCACTTCGCCCCTGCTTCTCATGCTGGGGGTTGCCGGCGGCTAGCCCGTCGGTCGCTGTACGCGGGATAATGAAAACCGCGCAGGCGTTTGAGCCTGCGCGGTTTTTTTGAAGTGCAGCCGCCGTGCGCTGCCGGCTACATTTCGCTCCGGCCTTCGAGGGCGCGGGCCAGCGTGGTCTCGTCGGCGTATTCGAGGTCGCCGCCCACCGGCAGGCCGCGCGCCAGCCGGGTGACTTTGACTCCCAGCGGGGTAATTTGCTTTTGCAGATACATGGCCGTGGCCTCGCCCTCGTAGCTGGGGTTGGTGGCAACGATCACCTCGCGCACCGGGCGCGGGCCGCGCAACCGCCCCAGCAGTTCTTTGATTCGCAAGTCGTCCGGGCCTATGTCGTCCACCGGCGAAATGGCCCCGTGCAGCACGTGGTACTTGCCATGATAGCTGCGCGTGCGCTCCACGGCAATTACATCCAGCGGCTCCTCCACCACACAGATCGCGCCCGCGTCGCGCTGTTCGTCGAGGCACAACGGGCAGGGGTCGGACTCCGTCATGTTGAAGCACACCGAGCAAAAGCGGATGCGCTCTTTGAGCGCGGTGAGGGCCTCAGCCAGCGCGCGCACCTGTTCGAGCGGCTGGCGCAGCAAAAAATAGGTGAGCCGCGAGGCCGTCTTGGGGCCGATGCCCGGCAAGCGCGAAAGCTCGTCCACGAGCGCCTGCACCGGGCGGGGAATGGCGGAGGGGGCCGGAGGCATGTGCGTTTCACCCGTAGGGGCGATTCATGAATCGCCCCTACAATTACATCCCCGGCAGGCCCAGCCCGCCGGTGACGGCTTGCAGACGTTCGGCGGCCAGGATTTGCGATTTCTCAATCGCCTCGTTGATCGCCGCCACCAAAATATCGCCCACCATTTCCGCATCGCCCGAAGCCAGCAGTTCGGGCGATACCGTCACCGACTGCACGCGCTGCGCGCCGGAGATGACGACCGTGACCGCGCCGCCGCCCGCCGACACCTGCACCCGTTCGTGCGCCAGCGCCTCCTGAGTCTTAGCCATCTCCTCTTGCGCCTTCGCCAGCTTTGCCATGAGATTACCGCCGCCACCGCCGGGGTTGCCCGGCATTCGCGGCCCGCGTCCTCGCGTCATAACACTCTCCTTGAAAAATAAAATCTGCTTTACTTCCGGGGTCTGCCGCCCAGCCGGAACGCTTCGGCCACCGGGCCATCGCTGTCCACATCCGGCAGTTGCACCGCTTCAGCCGAGTGCAGCACACACTTGACGTGCAGCGCCGCGCCCAGCACCTGCCCCAGCGATTGCTCAATGCCCTGCCGGTTCTGCTCGCCGTCGGCCTTCGAGCGCAAGACCTCGTTGCGAAAGCCCAGCGTCACCACGTCGCCTTCCACGCCCAGCGGCTGGCACGCCGCCAACAGCGCCGGAAGGTTGGGATGCACACGGCGGCTCGCCGCCACCACATCGTTCCAATTCGAGGCGACTTGCCCAAGCTGGACGACGCCGGGGGGCCGGTTGGCCGGGGGCGGCGCCCCGGGCGGCGACGCGGTTGCCATCGGCGCAGCCGGCGAGGCGGCGGCCTTGCGGATGGGGGGCGTTTCCACGCGGGACGCCGGATCGGGATCGCCGCGCAAGCTATCCACGAAGGCAAGCTCCAACGGCAGTTGGGCCAGCCACCCGCTGCGCGAATCGTTGGCCGCGGCGTTGAAGGCTTTGATGGCCCGCAACAGCGCGCCCACCTCGAAGCGGCCCGCCTGCTGCTGCATGGCCTTCATCGTTTCCGCGCCCGCATCTACCAACCGGGCGTTGCCCATGCGAACGAGCATCAGCCCGCGCAAATAGTCCACCATCTGCCGCGCAAACTGGCGCGAGTCCACGCCGTCGTCCATCAGCGCGTTGATCGCGTCCATGCCGCGCGCGGCATCCTGCTCGGCCAGCGCCTCGGCCAGGTCTTGCGCCGCTTGCCCGCCCGCCGTGCCCAGCACCTTCAGCGTGGCGTCGAGCGTCACCATTTCATCCGGCGAGGCGGCAAGCTGATCGAGCAAGCTGATGGCGTCGCGCATACTGCCGGTGGCCTGCCGGGCCAGCACATCCAGCACCGCCGGTTCTACTTGCAACCCCTCGCGGCTCACAATGGATTGCAGGCGGGCCACCATTTCGGCGGTGGGGATGCGGCGGAAGTTGTGCCGCTGGCAACGCGATAGCACCGTGGCCGGGACTTTGTGCGTTTCGGTGGTGGCGAGGATGAACACCGCGTGCGGCGGCGGCTCTTCCAGCGTTTTGAGCAGCGCGTTGAACGCGCCCATCGACAACATATGCACTTCGTCGATGATGTAAACCTTGTATTGCCCCTCGCTCGGCGAAAAGTTGATCTTGTCGCGCAGGTCGCGGATGTTGTCCACGCCGGTGTTGGAGGCGGCGTCAATTTCGATGAGGTCGAGGAAGCGGCCTTCGTTGACGGCTACGCAGTTGCGGCAGGTGTTGTCGGGACGCTGGGCGGGGTCGGGGTGCGTGCAGTTAAGGGCTTTGGCTACCAGCCGGGCAGTGCTGGTTTTGCCCGTGCCGCGCGGCCCCGAAAACAAATAGGCGTGCGCCGTCCGGCCCGAGGCCAGCGCATGACGGATGGTTTGCACCACATGCTCTTGCCCCACCACTTCGTCAAAGGCGGCGGGGCGCCACTTGCGATACAACGCTTGATCGGCCAAATTTCACTCCCTCGTTGGCGAGTGTAACATTGCGAGGGGCTTCATGCAAGGGCGGCCCATCATGGAATCACAAACGTGGTGTGCGTTTTGCCGTCGGCGTCGGCCAAAGTGGCGGTTTCGCCGCTCTGCCACATGGGGCCGGGCTGGCCCCAAAACAAATCAGTCACCGTGTCGCGGCCCACGCCGGTGTGAATGCCGATGGCTCCGCTCTGAAACAGGTTGACGACCGGGAAGGTGTATACGTTGCCCTGATCGTCGTGCAAACTCCACCCGGCCAGATTCACCGGCCCGCCCAGGTTTATCAGTGTCACTTTTTCCGTCGCCAGGTTGCCCGCATCCGTCACCGAGCGAATCGCCAGTTGAGGCGGCTCGCTTTGCACGGCTACGGTGCTCGTGGAAGGCCGCGCAACGGGCGAGGCCGGCGGGCCGAGAGCCTCGGCGGTGGCCGTGGGCCTCACCAGCCCGCCCACCGGGATCACCAGCGTTTGCCCCACGTTGAGCGTATTGGCATCGGCGAGGCCGTTGGCCGCCATGATGTCTTCCACCGACACGTCGAACGCCAGCGCAATGCTGCCCAGCGTGTCACCGCCCTTCACTTCGTAAATGGTGGGGGTCGCCGAAGGCAGCGGTTGCACGGCCGCGGTTTGCGTGGCTTGCAGTGGGGGCTGAGGCGCCGGCGAAGGCGTGGCGATGGCGGCCAACCGGGGGTGCGTGGCATCCCATACCGCCAGCACCGAGAGCGTCACCACTGCCGACACAATCGCGTTGAGGAGCAAATACAGGATCAGCCGCCGCCAGTTCATATGGGCACGATGATACTCGGAAGCGCCGCGAATGACAAACGGCCCCGGCCCGCATTGGCTTATCGTCCGGCAATCGTCGGGTTGGGCTTGGCCACAAGCCATACAATGAGAAAGGAGAATGCCATGCCTTATCTGATTGATGGTCACAATGTCATCGGGCAAATGCCGAGGCTGTCGCTTGACGACCCGAACGACGAAGCGAAACTGGTGCTGCTGGTGCGCAGCCTGTGCGCGCGCGAGAGGCGCAGCGCCACGCTGATCTTCGACGGGGGCCTGCCGGGCGGCGTGTCTAACCTCTCTAGCTCCAACCTCACGGTGGTCTTTGCATCGGACCGGCACACCTCCGCCGACGATTTGATTCTCAAGCGCATCGCCGCCGATCCTAACCCGCAAGGGCTGATTGTGGTCACTTCGGATCAGCGATTGGTGAACGCGGCCCAACAGCGGCGGGCATCGGTGTTGCGGTCGGCGGAGTTTGCGCGCCTGCTCGCGCGCCCCGCCCCGGCCGCGGCCTCGGAAAAAGAGCGCGAGCCGAGCGCGGATGAAATTTCGGAATGGGAGGCGCTGTTCAAAAACCGCGGCCTGGGTTAGCCCGGCGGGGCCGAAAGCACAGGCATTTCCCGGCGCGGCGGGCAACTCACCCGACTCTTAACCGCCGTTAAGTGCGCACTCACGGTGGCGGCGTATGTTCTGTTTCAAATGTGCCCCGCCCTCGGGCACATTCCCCAAAACGCCTCTCTCGTCTCATCAGGACGCAAGTCTCTGATGCGAGAGCGGCCCCCAAAAAGAACCGCCGGATGTGTCCCCCCACACTGGCGGTTCTTGCGTTTAATTCAATGTCCGCGCGAGGCAAGCACCTTTGCGCGCCGCCGGCGAACGGCAGGCGCCCTGGCAGGCGAAAGTATACTAACCGTGGCGTAATAAGTTCGTATCCTTTCTGTAAGACCTGCTTGCTACCATGCGTATCACTAACCAACTATTGATGGAGGAAAACATGCAGAGATTCACAATTTTGACCGGTTTGATAGTCGTTGCTTCTACGGTACTGAGCGCCTGCGGCGGCCCGGCTTCTGCACCGCAAGCGATCATAAGCACGCCCACTGAAGCCATGGCGGCGCACGATACGGCCACGCCGGATGCCATGATGATGGATGAGACGGCTACTCCTGACGCGATGATGGCCCAGGCGACTCCGGCTCCCGACAAGATGATGCAGGGCACAGCCACATCTCAGGCCATGATGGATGTTCCCGGCTGGTATGGCGCAGCCCTGACCAATGTTCGCACCGGTGAGAGCTTCACCATTAATGACTTCAAGGGCAAGGTTGTTTTGGTCGAAACCATGGCAGTTTGGTGCTCGAATTGCCGCACGCAACAAGGCGAGGTCAAGGCGCTGCACGACAGGGTCGGCCTGAATAGCGATCTGGTCAGTGTGGCCCTCGATATTGATCCAAATGAAAACCAGGGCGATTTGAAATCTTATGCCGAGAAAAACGGCTTCGACTGGCTGTACGCCGTTGCCCCGGCGGATGTCGCGCGGGAGATCGGCCAACTCTATACCGACCAGTTCCTCAATCCACCTTCTGCCCCGATATTGATCATTGATCGGCATGGGGTCGCACATCCGCTGCCCTTTGGCATCAAGAGCGCCGCCGACCTGTTCAAGACGGTGGATGCGTATCTGAAAGAAGGCATGTAAGCCGAATTGAAATTATTGACCGGAGACGGCGTCACGAAAGGTGACTGTCACTGGCAAGGAGCGGCTGAAATTCCCGCGCTTTGAGGCCAGTGACAGTCACCTCTGATAATCGCTGGAGTGCGCATGGAAGCAATCATTACATCTTTCAGCCTCGGTCTGCTGGCCACCACCAGCCCCTGCGTTTTGCCGCTTTATCCCGGTTTCCTAGCCTATATTTCCGGCGGGCAAGCGGGTCTTGCCGGCAAGTCGGGGCGGTACCTGTTGGGGTTTTTCGTCCTGGCCGGAGTTTTGGCGATGATGCTGGCCCTCGGCGGACTCATTGCCTTACTGTCCGTCTCCATTGGGCGGGCGCTCTCGGCCATTATCCCCATTGCCGACGCAATCATTATTTTATTGGGCGGACTGTTGATCTTGAATATCAACCCGTTCAAGAGTCTGCCGCAGATTCAGGCGCCGATCGTATCCAATCCGTTTGTCAATGCCTTTGTCTACGGCTTTCTCTATGGGCCGATTGCGCTCCCCTGTTCCGGGCCGCTGGTGGTGAGCATTTTCGCGCTCTCGCTGACAGTAGGCGAGGCCTTGAGCAAACTGAGCATCTTTTTCTGGTTCGGGATGGGTTTTGGCCTGCCTCTGATCGTGCTCTCGTTTCTTACGGGAGCAACCCAGCGCTGGATTACGCGCCAATTTGCCGTGCACGCCCGCCCGATCAACCTGTTGAGCGGACTCTTGCTGCTGGTCGTGGGGATATATGACCTGGTCAGCAATTGGGAATTGATTGGCCTGTTTTTCGCGACGTAGTCAGCCGGTCACAAAGTATGTGAGAACAACACAATCTCCGGCACTGGGCCGGGCCATCATGGCCGGGGGCGCGCCGCCCAACAGAGCGCGCTCATCGCCGCGCGGATTTCTTTTTGGCGACCGGCTTGCGAGCCGCTTTGGGCTTCGCCGCCGGAGACTCGGCCAGCGGACGCTTGAACACCAGTCCCTCGCCGCCCGTCATGCCGGTGTTCATATCGTCGAGCAACTCCCACCCGTCCGCGCCGAGCAGGTTGAGCGCCGCCGGCAGAATGGGGTAAACCTTGGAAGCGTACAGTTGATCGAACTTGTCGTTATACGCCCGGAATTGCGGCCCGGTCACTTCGTCGGGCATATCGGTGGCGGCATGTTGGTAAATGCGGTTCACGTACCATTTGGTATCCACACCCCACGACAGACGGGTCAGAATGCAGTATTCCCACTTTGGCATGATCGGTATCTCCCTTTCTTCGATGGATGACTGTTGCCGATAGGATACTCCCGCACCTCCCAGGAGTCAAAACGCCCCGAATCCTGCCGACAGCGCAACCAACACTGCCGCGCACAACAGCCCGACCGCAACTCCCACGGCCACATCCGACAGATAGTGCACCCCCATCACCACCCGGGCCAGCGACACCAGCGGCGCCCAGATCACCAGCGCCGCCGTCCACCACGGCGGCCCCAGCCACAGCGCCAACGCCGCCAGAGCAGCCGCCCGCGCCGCGTGCCCCGAGGGAAACGAGTGCGGGTCCAGCTTGCGGTAGCCCTGCCCCCACAGCCCCTCGGGCCGAGGGCGGCGAACCGTGAGCTTGAGCAGTTGCACCACCGCCGCCGTGAGCGCGATGCCCGCCAGCCCAATTTGCGCCTCGCGCCGCCAAAAGGCGGAGCCAAGCCACAGCGCCGGCAGCACGGCAGCCAGCCACAGCGGGCTATCGCCGGAATGGGCTAGCACGATGGCCGCCGCGCGTAACAAGCCGGGGCGTGCAGCCCGCTGCGCCAGCCGCGCCGAGGCGCGCGCATCTGCGGCGAACAATCGCTCCATCACCCTGTGGCCGCCCTGCCTTCGAGGTCTTTCACCACGATCTCGTATTGGAACGGCTTATCCACGTCCATGCCGATCTCGGCATAGGGGCACACGATCAACCTGGCGCGCACGTTCAGCCGCTTTTCCACCAACTCTTCCGCGCGCCGGGCAGTGAGCTGCCGCGTGAGCAGCAACCACAGCGGCTCGAAGCCGAACAGCGCCGCCTGCTTGAATACGTTTTTGCGGGCCTCGGTAATCTGCTCCCACAGCGGATGAACGCCCCTGGCCAGCCGCATCGAAAACATATTCATGTCGCCGCCGCACACGGTCATTTCTTTGAGGCGCGTGTAACTGCGCCGCGAGGCCGGGTAGCGAGCCTCCATCACCGCACGTTCGATGACGCAGTAGTAAATGTCGTCATCGGTTTGCAGGCAGGTATCCACGAGCCAGTCCACGTGCTCGGGGCGCACCCCCGGGATATCGGCGCTGGCCCACAGCGCGCAAGTGGAGGCGGGGTTCAGCTCTGCCAGCCGGGTGAGGCCGGCGCGGGCGTTGACCACCATGCTCCCGGCGTTGGGCACGTAGTGCACGGGCTTGTCCCCGCAGGTCAACCCGGTATCGGGCGGCAGGCCCACCACCACCACTTGCCCCACCCGGTCAGAGCCGCCCAGCGCATCCAGCACCCACTGGATCATGGGTTTGCCGGCAACGGGCAACATGGCTTTGGGGCCGTCTTTCACCAGCGGATAGAGCGGGTCGTCGGGTTTGCCGTGGCCACCTGCGGGAACTATCGCGTCAATTTTTGTCATGACTCAAGCCTCCCACGTTGAACAAAATCGCCAATGGCCTCCGCTGCCTGCCGGGCCACCTCGTCGGGCACGCCCTCGGGCGCGTGCGACTGAAGCCGGGCATCCACGGGGTCATTGGCGTAATCTACCACAATAAACTTGCGACCGGCGTCGAGGGCGATCTCGGTCGAAAAAATGTCCAGCCGGGCAATAGAGGCAATTTGCGCGGTGATGACCCACAGCGGGTCGAGGGCAAAGGCAAAGCGCTCGGCGGGTGTGACCGGGCTGAGATAGACGCGGGTGGTGTCGTCCCACCAGCAGGGGAAGACCTGCCCGCACACGTACAGCACGCGAAACCACGCGCGGCGCGGCGGGCCGACGCGAAAGACCGCCGGTTGGATGAACTGCTGCAAGATCAAATCGTCGGCGGGCATGGTCTGGCGAGCGGTTTCCACATCGGCCCAACGGGTGGCATCGGTGCGCACGCCCCAGCCGCCGCCGCCCCAATCGGGTTTGATGCTGAAGGGCAGCCCCAGCGGGGAAGTGTCCAGTGGCTCCAGCGTTGGGGCGCGCTGATGCGATGGCACGGCGAGGGTGTAGGGGGTGTTGATCCCGGCGTTGATCAATTCCCAGTGCAAATTGGTTTTGATCCATGCGCGGCGGGCGTGCTCAAAGGCGTTGAGGCGCAGGGGAGCGTTGAGCGCGGCCCAGCGGGTGAGGGGCAAAAAGGCGCGGTTGGTGTCGGCGGCGCGATCCCAAAATGCGCCCACCCGGTAGCGCCCCACCGAAAGGCCGTCGAGCACGCGCGGCAGGGTGGCGGGCGAGGCCTCCAGCAGTTCGAGTCCCCGGCAGGCCAGCGACTCGCGCACCAGCCGCACAAACGGCTCGTCGTACGGCCAGTCCCACGCGAGGAGAAGATGCACTATCATTGCGGCGAATATACCATGAGAAAACGAAGCGCGACACAAACCCAACCATGACTCTCTCACTGCAAACCCGTTTGCTGAAATGGTACGCCGCCCATGCGCGCGCGTTGCCGTGGCGCGGCGCGCGCGATCCGTACCGGGTGTGGGTGAGCGAGATCATGCTGCAACAGACTCAAGTGGACACGGTGATTCCGTATTACCGCCGCTGGCTCAAACACTTTCCGACGGTAAAGGCGCTGGCCCGCGCGCCGCTGGGCGAGGTGCTGGCGGTGTGGGAAGGGCTGGGCTACTACTCGCGGGCGCGCAACTTGCACAAAGCGGCGCAAAAAGTGGTTGCCGAGTTCGGAGGCAAGTTGCCGCGCGACGCGAACACGCTGCGCAAGCTGCCGGGCATCGGGCGTTACACGGCGGGGGCCATTGCCTCCATTGCCTTCAACGCCGACGCTGCCGTGCTGGACGGCAACGTGAAGCGCGTGCTGGCGCGCGTGTTCAATTTGACGGACGACGTAAAGAGCGCGGCGGGCGAAAAGAAACTGTGGGCGCTGGCCCAAAGCCTGGTGCCGCCGGGCCGCGCCGGAGATTACAACCAGGCGGTGATGGATCTGGGGGCCACGGTGTGCAGGCGGCAGCAACCGGCGTGCCCCGTGTGCCCGCTGCGGGGGCTGTGCGAGGCGCAAAAGCTGGGGGTGCAGGATCAGCGGCCCGTGACGCGGAAGAGGCCGCCCACGCCTCATTACACCGTGGCGGCCGGGATCATCCGGCGAAGGAGGCGCATCCTCATTGCCCAGCGGCCGGCGGACAAACTGCTGGGGGGGTTGTGGGAGTTTCCCGGCGGAAAAGTCGAGGCCGGTGAAAGTCTACGCGCTTGTTTGCGGCGAGAGGTCCGCGAGGAGTTGGGAATCGAAATCGAAATAGGCGAGCAGCGGCTGAAGCTAGCGCACGCCTATACGCATTTCAAAATCACACTGCACGCCTTCGAGGCTGGGTGGGTGAGCGGCAAAGTAAGGGCGCTGGACGTGGCCGACTTTAGATGGGTGCGACCCGCCGAGTTGAGCCACTTTGCCATGGGCAAGACCGATCGGGCGATTGCGAAGGTTGTGCAGCACAGGGGCGATTCGCGAGTAAGGGCGATTCGCGAGTAAGGGCGATTCGCGAGTAAGGGCGATTCGCGAGTAAGGGCGATTCATGAATCGCCCCTACTGAAACGCAAATCTGTCGTAAAATCAAACCGGAGTTAAATCAATGCCCATTACCGAACCCACCCGCGACCGCATCATCAAACCGGAAGACATACATACTGCCCCGCCGCCCATGCGCCGCCCCGACTGGCTGAAAGTGCGCGCCCCCAGCGGCGAGACGTACGAATGGCTGCGCGGGCTGATGCGCTCGAAGACGCTGCACACGGTGTGCGAAGAGGCCATGTGCCCCAACCTGGGCGAGTGCTGGGGCGCCGGCACCGCCACTTTTTTGATGATGGGCGACGTGTGCACCCGCACCTGCGGCTTTTGCGACATCAAACACGGCCGCCCCTCGCCGCTGGATTTTGCCGAGCCGGAGCGCGTGGCGCAGGCGGTGAAGGCCATGAACCTGCGGCACGCGGTGATCACCAGCGTGAACCGCGACGAACGCAAAGACGGCGGCGCGCCCATTTTTGCCATGGTCATCCGCCGCATCCGCGAAATTCATCCCGGCTGTTCCATCGAGGTGCTCATTCCCGACTTCAAGGGCAGCCTGGAGGCGCTGAAAATTGTGATGGAGGCCCGCCCGGAGATTTTGAACCACAACGTGGAGACGGTGCCGCGGCTCTTCAAGAAAGTGCAGCCGCAGGACAACTACGAATGGGCCGCCGCCACGCTGTCGAACGCCAAAAAGCTGGATGCGGAGGTGCTCGCCAAGTCGGGCATTATGCTGGGGCTGGGCGAAACGATGGACGAGGTGAAAGCCGTGATGCGCGATCAGCGAAGCTGGGGCGTGGACATCGTCACCATCGGCCAGTACCTCCAGCCTTCCAAAAGGCACCTGCCCATCGAACGCTATTACACGCTGGACGAGTTCAAAGAGCTGAAAGCGTACGGCTATGAACTCGGGTTCCGGTGGGTCGAGTCGGCCCCGCTGGTGCGCTCGTCATACCACGCCGACCGGCAAGTGCGCGCCCTGAGCGCCGTGCATCAGCAGTTGTACGGGGGCGCACAGATGCTGGAGTAGCAGCAGTGTGGCGCGCGGCGATCAAGGCTGCGGCTGCGCGTGCGCCTGCATGAATTTTTCTTGATACATCGTGGCATCGGCGCGGGCGATTGCCGCGGCGAGGTCGGCGCCGGTTTCGGCGGTGGCCAGGCCCAGCGCGCACGACAGCGGCGGGCCGGCATGGGTGGCGTTGTGCGCGGCCAACGTGAGGCGCACGCGCTCCATTGCTTTTTGCGCGGCCTCGACATCGGTATTGGGCAACAGCGCGGCGAACTCGTCGCCGCCGGTGCGCGCCACTACGTCTTCGGCGCGAAAGGCCGCCAGCAGCACCTGCCCCATGCGCTGCAACAGTTTGTCGCCGGCGGCATGGCCTTCGCGATCGTTGGTGTACTTGAGCTTGTTGAGGTCGGCTATGACGACGCTGACCGGATAGTGGCGGCTGTGTTCCAGCCGGCTGACTTCCTCTTCAAAGTAGGCGCGGTTGTGCAAGCCGGTCATCACATCATGCGTGCCCACATAGCGCAGGCCGGCCTCGGCCCGCTGTTGCTGGGCCTCGCGTTTTTGCAGGGCGTCAGCCATGGCGTCGAAGGCCTGCGCCAACTGGCTGATCTCGCCCGGCCCGGAGTCGATTTCGGTGCGCACGCTCAAGTCTCCGGCAGCCACCTTCCGGGCCGCTTTCAGCATAACGTCAATACGCTGCACAACAAAGCCGGCGCCGATCCAGGCGCTCACCAGCACGGCGACCGAGACGAGTCCCAACAGCAGCAAAATGCGGCGCAGCAGAATATCACTCCCGGCAAACACCACATCGCGTGGAGAGCAGATGGTCACGAACGTGTCGGGCTGCACCGAGGGATCGAGCTGGGCAAAGGCGCAGAAACGCGGCTGGCCGCGCAGGTCGTTGGTTTGGACCACGCCCTCGTGCCGGGCAAGCACCGCGTCGAAGATGGCTGCGTCGGGCAGCGGTTGGTCGCTCGACAGGTCAGCCGCCGGAAAGCGGGCCACGATGGTCTTGCCTGAGTCGAACAGGGTCAGGGTGGAATCGGGCGGCAGTTCGGCGTCAGCCATCAGCCTCGCCAGCCAGTCGGCATTGGCGGCGGCAAACACCACGCCCTGCATCGCGTGGCGGTCGTCCAGTAGCGGATAGCCGAGCGTGGTCACCAGCTTGCGCACGATGGGATCGGTTTGAAAACCGCCAGTGCTGAAGCCGCCGGAGCGGAGCGTGGCGACAAAGAACGGCTGCCGGCTCACGTTGAGCGCGGCGGCCGGCGCGCGGGCGCTGCACAGCACGTCGCCGTTGAGCGCAGCCACGCCGATGTTTTCGTAGCCGGAGCGTTGCGCCAACAACCGGCCCAGGCGCGCGCTGCAACCGGGGCCGGCCGCGCGCACCTCGGGCAGCTCCGCCAGCGTGGCCAGCAGCAGGCGCGCGCCGGCAATGCGCTCCTCCTGTTCGTTGGCGGCCAGCCGGGCAAACTGCAGTTGGGTGTTCTGTGTTTGCTGCAGCAGCAGTTGGCGTTGCCGGATGACCGAATAGAGATTAATGCCAATGGCCGGGATGATGGCAGCAATGACCAGCAAAAGCATGCGCGCCCGGAGGCTGGTGAAGGGTCGTCGAGGCATAGGGTATGGCAAACGAGTGGCGCGGCAACGGGCGCACGGGTAGGGCAGTTGCCGGGTATTATAATGGACTTGTTCCAACCCGGCTCGCCGCGTGCGCCGCGAGAAAACCAACCAGCAACACTTCAGGATAACTTAGCGTGAGCGATACTCAAGTCATTTACTCGATGGTGCGTGTGGGCCGCATCCACCCGCCCAACAAACAAGTTCTCAGGGACATCTCCCTCGGCTTTTACTACGGCGCCAAAATCGGCGTGCTCGGCCTCAACGGCTCGGGCAAAAGCACTCTGCTCCGCATCATGGCCGGGGTGGACGCCGATTACGTTGGCGAGACGGTGCTGTCCAAGGGCTACACAGTAGGGCTGCTGGAACAAGAGCCCTGGCTGAACCCGGCCAAAACGGTGAAGCAGGTGGTGGAGGAGGGTGTGAAGCCCGTCACCGATCTGCTGGCGCGGTTCGAGGAAGTCAACAACAAATTCGCCGATCCCGATGCAGACATGGACGCGCTGATTGCCGAACAAGCCCGGCTGCAAGACGAATTGGACAAGCACGATGCGTGGAACCTCGACAGCCGGTTGGATTTGGCGATGGACGCGCTGCGCTGCCCGCCCGGCGACAGCCCGGTGGAGGTGCTATCGGGCGGCGAGCGGCGGCGGGTGGCCCTGTGCCGCTTGCTGCTCACCGAGCCGGACATTTTGCTGCTCGACGAACCCACCAACCACCTCGACGCCGAATCGGTGGCCTGGCTGGAGAAGCATTTGCAGCAGTATAAGGGAACGGTCATTGCCGTGACCCACGACCGCTACTTCCTCGACAACGTGGCCGGGTGGATTCTGGAATTGGATCGCGGCTACGGCATTCCGTGGAAGGGCAACTACTCGTCGTGGCTGGAGCAAAAGCAAACGCGACTGAGCCAGGAAGAGACCTCGGAAAGCAAACGGCAAAAGACTCTGGAGCGCGAGCTGGAATGGATTCACATGTCGCCCAAGGCCCGGCAGTCCAAAGGCAAGGCCCGCGTGACGGCCTACGAGCGGTTTCTCAGCCAGGAGCAGGAACAGCGGCGCGAGGAGCTGGAAATATACATCCCGCCCGGCCCGCGCCTCGGCGACATGGTGATCGAGTGCAAGGGCGTTTCCAAATCGTACAGCGGCCGGCTGCTGATCGACAACGCCACGTTTGTCATTCCGCCGGGCAGCATTGTGGGCGTGATTGGCCCCAACGGCGCGG
>JACRBQ010000055.1 GCA_016213135.1 Chloroflexota bacterium
CGCGATGGCGGCGGTAGGAACGGTTCTATTTTTTCCCAGTGTGCATCAGTCAGATCAGTGTCGTAGGCTTGTCGGTTCATGCCCCCAAGTTTACCTGAACCTGTCAAGGGCTGAACCGATTTTTCAAACAGGCTCTTAGACAGTGTTTTGAGATTCTCGACTACCCCACAGCCTCTCCATTTGCAACGCGCTTCCTACGATCCAAAGCTCATCAATTTGCAAAGCAACTTGCATAGACACGAAATTTGAACGATGATGGAGCCTGAGAACCTTGATGACAAATCCGTATCGGTGTTAGGTCAATGAAAGCCACAACCCAAAAGTCAGCCACCAAACCCCATTCCTTGAATGGGCATCATGCCTTTTATATTCGGGAAGAGAGGAAACTTCCACCCGAACGAGAAAAAGAGAACGGCAAAGTCAGAGTTTTGACTGTGTTGGATTTGTTCGCGGGCGCAGGCGGTTTTACTCTTGGCTTCGTGCAGGATGGGTTTGTTCCCGTTTTCGCCGTCGAAATTGACAAGCATGCCGCCGCGACCTATGAAGCAAATTTCGGGTCACATTGCTCCACCGAAGACATAAACAACATCAAGGTTTTCCCGCCCGCCGATGTAATTATTGGCGGCCCGCCCTGTCAGGGCTTTAGTAACTTAGGCGCTCACCTTCCGAACGACCCGCGCAATCAACTTTGGCGACACTACGTCCGCGCAGTCGATCAAGTTCGCCCGCTGATTTTTGTCGTTGAAAATGTTCCGCCGCTGCTTAATTCCGAAGAAGGGCAAGAACTCATACGGGAAACGCGCGCGCTCGGCTATCAAGTGCAAGGCCGCATTCTTAATTCCGCCGATTATGGTGCGCCGCAGGTTCGCAAACGCACGATCATTATCGGCTCGCGTGTCGGGCCGGTTATCTTCCCGGAGCAAACTCACGTTGACCCGAAGAAGCGCGATTTGCACACGCTGCATCTCTACAACTGGACTACAGTGCGACAGGCCATCAGCGATTTGCCGTCGACACCCACTGAGTATTCGCTTCATTTCGGGCGCAACCCAACCCCAAAATCCGTCGAACGCTATCGGCACATCCCACCCGGCGGAAACCGTTGGAACTTGCCTCTCGACCTCATGCCGGATTGCTGGAAGCGAAAGACCAAGGGTGGCACAGATCTGTTTGGCCGTTTGCGTTGGGACGAGCCCTCCGTGACGATTCGGACAGAGTTTTTCAAGCCCGAAAAGGGCCGTTATTTGCACCCGGAAGCAGACCGTCCCATTACTCATCGGGAAGCTGCTAGACTACAGTGTTTTCCGGACGAGTTCGTTTTCAAAGGGGCTAAAATAGCAATAGCTAAGCAAATCGGGAATGCCGTGCCGGTCAAACTGGCTCATGCTATAGCAAATGCTGTCCGGCAAATGATTTACCCGGAACAATCAGAAGGAGTCGCCGCGAGTGGGCTCAAAGGATAAAATACGAAAGTTCTTTGAGGCGCATGTCGGGGAAATCGTTACGACTGCCGAAATAAGGGAGCTTACCCAAGTCAGCGAATACGCCCGGCGCATTCGAGAACTTCGTGACGACGAAGGAATGCAAATCATTTCTCACAATGATCGCGCCGACCTCAAGCCCGGCGAATATTTGCTGCTGAGACTGGAGCGTAGCCCTCGGTTTTCACACAAAATAGACAAGGTGCAACGGGCGCGTATTTTGGAGCGCAATGGCTTGACTTGCGCGATGTGTGGAGCAACGGTGGGCGACCCAGACCCGTATATGCCTGGAAGAAAAATCCGTCTTCATGTAGACCATATTAACCCGGACGGCCCAACCATAGACGAAAATCTCCGGGTATTGTGCAACAACTGTAATGAAGGCCGGAGCAATCTGGCCGTTCCTCCTGCCCCGAACACTTTAGGCATCCTGCGCCAAATCAGGAAATTGCCGCGTGGGGAGCAAGCCCGCATTCTCGAAGAACTGCGGAAAAAGCTCGAACCATAGCCCTAACTCTATGGCGGATGTATTCACGAAGCAGAAACGCTCTGAGGTTATGGCCGCCGTTCATGGCCGAGGCAACCAATCTACGGAATGGCGGTTGCGTGCCAGATTGATTTCGGCCGGCATTTCGGGTTGGCGTGTCAACGCCGCTGATGTTATGGGTAAACCCGACTTTGTTTTCGAGATTGCCGGAATCGCGGTGTTTGTTGACGGATGTTTTTGGCACGGTTGTCGCTATTGCCGCAACATCCCGGCCACAAACCGTAAATTTTGGACAGAGAAAATTGAAACAAACAGAAGGCGCGACAGGAAAGTGACGCGCGCACTGAAAAGATCGGGTTGGCGAGTAATCCGATTTTGGGAGCATGAATTAAAGCGAGAGCCGGAGAAATGCATCAAAACTATTCAGGTTGCGTTGCTTCCACAGCCAAACGCCCGCTAACTCGCACATCACTTGACTCGCCTTCGCTTCGGCCCGACGAACGGCCGGCGCGCACCGTTAGGTACACTCATTTATGAACCTCATTGGGAAAATCGCCCTCGTTACTGGCAGCTCGCGCGGCATTGGCAAAGCCATCGCCGTCGAGTTCGCGCGCCGGGGCGCGGACGTGGTGGTGAACTATCGCCGCACACCCGAAGGCGCCGAAGAGGCAGTGAAACAGATCGAAGCGCTGGGCCGCCGCGCCATCGCCGTCTCGGCCAACATGGCCAGCCCGGAGGAGATCGAGCAACTCTTCGCCGTCATCGGGCGCGAGTTCGGCGGGCTGGATATTTTGGTGTGCAACGCCGCCGCCGGACTGCAAACCAAACTGGCCGACGCGCCGCTCAAAGCCTGGGACCTGGCGATGAACGTCAACGCCCGGTCGTACCTGCTGTGCGCGCAGCGCGCCTTTCCCATGATGACGGCCCGGGGCGGGGGGCGCATCATGGCCCTCACCGCCAACAACGCCGTGGAACGGGCCTTTCCCAACTACGGCACCGTGGCCGCCTCCAAAGCCGTCATCAACGTGCTCACCGTTTATCTGGCCGCCGAGTTCGGGCCGCACAACATCATCGTCAACGCCATTTCGCCGGGCATGGTGGCCACCGAGGCGCTGGCCTATTTTGAGTTTGGCGCAGAGGCCCGGCGGCGCGGCGAAGCCCGCACCCCTTCGGGCCGCATCACCACCACCGACGACGTGGCTCACCTGGCCGCCTTCCTCGCCTCCGACGAGGCTCACCAGATCAACGGCCAGATCATCGAGATCGACGGCGGCTACACCCGGCTGTTCCATTAACGAGTCCATGAGTCAACCGGCCATTCAACGCGCTGCCATTGTGGGCAGCGGCATGCTCGGCGCCACCATCGTGCACCTCAGCGTCACCGCCGGGATGAGCGTGGTGGTGAAAGTGCGCGCCGCCGAAGGCGCAGTGGATCGCGCCCGCGCCGCGCTGCAAAGCTCGCTGGGGCGCGAAGCCAAAGCCGGCCGCCTGACCCCCGCCGAAGCGCAAGCCGCGCCGGCCCGCGCCCGCTTCACCACCGACTTCGCCGACCTTGCTGCGTGCGACATTGTGCTGGAAGTGATCCCCGAACTGCCCGACGTAAAAGAGGCCGCCTTCCGCGAAATCGCCGCCGTCGTTTCGCGGCAATGCGTCATCGCCAGCAGCACCTCGGCCATCAGCATCGCCGCGCTGGCGGCGTGCGTGCCCGCGCCGGAGCGCGTGGTGGGCATGCACTACTTTTGGCCGGCCTACCGCCGGCGGCTGGTGGAAATTGCCCCGCACAGCGGCACGTCGCCCGCCGCGTTGCGCACCGCGCAAGCCTTTGCCGGGGCGCAGCACATCCGGCACATCGTCACCAGAGACCTGCCGGGCTTCCTCACCACGCGCATCTTCGCCGCTTTGCTCAGCGAGGCCATTTACGCCGCCGGGCAGGGCGTATCGTTCGACGAAATCGATCGGGCGATGGTGGCCTACGGCTGGCAGATGGGCCCGTTCCGATTGCTCGACACCATCAGCGTGGACACCATGGCGAAAGTATATGCCTCGCTGCGCGCCTTGCTGGGCGAGCGCGGCGCGGCGCTGGATGTGGTAACGCAACTTGTGGCGGCCGGGCAACTGGGACGCAAATCCGGCGCGGGTTTTTATCGCTACGATTCCGAGCCGCCCGTCCCCAACCCCGTTGCCCTCGGCTTGCTCCCGGCGCAGCCGCGCCCGGCCCCTGCGCCCGAAGAACTGGCCCATCGCATCACGGCCATGCTGGTGCACGATGCCGCCCATTGCCTCGCCGAAGGCGTGGTGGCCGGTTGGCCCGATGTGGACGTGGGGGCGAGCGAGGGGCTGGCCTTTCCGCCGAGCCTCGGCAGCGTGAGCCAATACGTCCGCGCCCTCGGCTGGCAGAACTTTATTGACTCGCTTCGCGGCTGGGAAGCCCTCTACGGTTCGCGCTTCGCGGCCACGTGGCTGGGGCGCGTGCCCGAGCCGCGCGCTTGAGAAACCCATGATGACCGCTGCTCCTTCCTCTTCAAACCGCGTCATGGTCATTGCCCTCGACGGCGCAACGTGGAACCTTGCCCGCCCGTGGATGCAAGCCGGGCACATGCCCAACCTGGCGCGGCTCGTGGCGCAGGGCGCCTCCGCCGATATGCTGGCCGAACTGCCGCCCTCCTCCGTGCCCAACTGGCCCGCCTTCATGACCGGCAAGAACGCCGGCAAGCACGGCTGCGTGTGGTGGCTCAAGCGCGATGCCGCCGGCCGCCTCGACCGCGTGCCGCTCGACTCGCGCTCCGTGCAGGGCGACACCATTTGGAGTCTCCTCTCCGCCCTCGGCAAAAAAGTCATCGTCCAAAACGTCCCCGTCACCTACCCCGTCGAGCCGGTCAATGGCGTCGTCGTCTCCGGCCTGCTCACGCCGCGCGCCGCCGCAGACTTCGTCTATCCGCCCGATCTCAAAGCCAAAATTGATGACGAAGTAGGGGGATACCAGATCTATCCCGAAGGCGGATATGCAAAGGGACGCGAACAAGCCTTTCTGGATGCCTTGATCGCCAACATCAACCAGCACGCCCGTGCCGCCGATTACCTCCTGCGGACACAGTCGTGGGATTTCTTCATCCTCGTTCTCGGCCCCACCGACGAAGGCGCGCACAAATACTGGCACTACCTCGACCCCGCGCACCACATGCACAACCCCGCCGAGGCCGCCAAATTTGGCGACAGCATCCAAAAAATGTATGCCGCCGCCGACGAAGCCATTGGCAAGCTCACCCGCCACGCCGCCGAGTCCGACACCGTCATCGTCATGTCCGACCACGGCTTTGGCCCGGTGGAGCGATTCTTTTTGCCCAACAACTGGCTCATGGCTCGCAGCCTGCTGCGCCTCAAACCCGGCGGCATCACCCCGCTCAAGCGCCTGCTGTTCAACGCCGGATTCACCCCGCGCAACATTTACCCGCTGGGCAAACAAGCCCTCTCGCTTCTGCGCGGATCCAAAAACCTGCGCCAGCGCCTCGACCCGGCGCGGCAGGGGCAATCGCCGCTCCGCAAAATCTTCCTTTCCGATGCCGACATCGACTGGGCGCACACCCAAGCCTACGCCAGCGGCTTCCTCTTCAGCCAGATTTACATCAACCTCCGTGGCCGCGACCCCGAAGGCATCGTCTCCGGCTCCGAGTATGAAACGCTGCGCGAGCAACTCATCGCCGGGCTGTTGGCGGTGATCAACCCGGCCACCGGCCAGCCGCACTACGCCCGCATCTACCGCCGCGAAGAACTGTACTCCGGCCCGCTGCTCGATACCATGCCCGACCTCATCGGCCACCCCGCCGACTTTCGCACCGTGGACTCGGGCATGGACTTCCGCTCCAACAAACTGTTTGAAACCGACAGCGCCCTCTCCGGCACGCACCGCATCGAAGGCCTCTTCACCATCACCGGCCCCGGCGTGCGGCGCGGCGAACAGATTTCCCCCATTCGCATTTACGACCTGGCCCCCACCATCCTCTACCGGCTGGGCGTGCCCGTGCCGGATGACATGGATGGCAAAGTGGCGTCCCCGGCCTTCGAGCCGGATGAACTGGCCGCCTACCCGGTGCAAATCGCCCCGGCCCGCAACACCCGCGCCTCCGAAGGCTCCGTGTTCAGCGACGAAGATGAAGACACGATCAAAGATCGCCTGCGCGATCTGGGTTACATCAGTTAACCGGCAGGCTGGACGCCCGCCTTGCAGAGGGCATTTTTACAAAAACCGCGATCTGCGCTATGCTGTAGTTAGAGCGGCCTGTTTTGCCCGTGCATTGGCCTTCCGCTATCTCGAAAAGTATTGACACCGTGCGCGCCTCAAGATATTTCGCCATTAAACTTGTTTTCGTCCTCGTCCTGGCCGGCGTGCTCAGCGGTTGTGGCTTCATTCGACGGCGGTTGCTGGGTGGCAACCGCGCGAGCGGCGAAATCTCCACGCCCCCGCCGACGCCGCAGGGTACCGCCCCGGCAGCGGGAAGTTCCACTCAAGCCCCGGCTCAGGCTTCGGCCCCGGTTGCGGCCCCGGCTGCCACCGGATGGGGCGTGCTCGCCGTTGTCCCCGGCGGTTCGGGCAGCACCTCCGATGCGGCCAGCATTGCGGCGGTGGCCTCGGTGGGGCCGCGCTACATGCGGGTGGCCTTCGAGTGGGACCTATCGGAACCGCAGGCCGGGCAGTTGTCGTTCAATACTCAAAACGACAGCGAGGTCGCCGCGATTGAAGGCGCGGGGCTGCGCGTGTTCCCGACCATTTACGTGGGGCGTGGCTGGATGAACGGCAACCCGCCCGACGCGCGCAGCGGCGGCAGCCGCTCGTTCCCGCCGGACGATCTCGGCACGGTATGGGACGCCAAGACCGGCTACAGCCCCACCTATTACAACTTCGTCTACCAGTTCTTCTCGCACTACAAGGGGCATTTCGACTATGCCGCCATTGAGAACGAAGCCAACTCGAAGCTCTTCTGGGGCGGCGCCATTGAAGAATACGTGCGCCTGCTCAAGACGGCGCACAAAGCCATCAAAGACGCCGACCCGCACGTGGTGGTGACCGACAGCGGCTTTGTCGCTTCTGCATGGGGCGTGTGCATCGCCGACTACTACATCAGCCACAACGTGATGGGCCGCGATCGGGCGCTGCAATTGGCGGTCACTTTCTACGCCGCCGAGAGCCGCACCGGCAACCGGCGCATCACTACGCCCGCCGAGGTGGAGCGTTACCTGGGCCAGGCGCAGGTCAAAGAGCAATGCCGGCGCTATAACTATGTTTTGGATAACGTCGGCGGTTCCGTGGACGCGCTGAACTTCCACTTTTACGAAGATTACAATGCGCTGTCCATCGTCACCGATTTCCTGCGGCTGCGCGCCCAAAAGACCGGCCTACCCGTCAGGATGGTGACCAACGAAATCGGCCAGCGCGGCCCCGATGTGGCATATGCCGAGGGCGCCGATCAGGCCAGATCGATATTCAAGAAAATGGTGACGGCTCAAGTGGTCGGTCTCGAGGCCGCGGTGTGGTTCTCCGCCGACACGGTGGGCACGGCGGCCCCTTCGCCGGATAAAGTGGGGCTGTTTGGCAGCGGCGGCCTCCTTCGTCCTGCTGCCGCCACCTTCAAGCTGGTGGCGCAGACGATGGCCGGCTACAAGTTCAAGTCCGCAACATCCGGCGGGCCGTCGCTGTACCGCTACGTTTTCGTCGACGCTGCGGGCAAGCCCACCCTGGAAGCGCTGTGGACGGAGGGCGGCGGCCAGGCCGTGGGCCTCAAAGCCCCGCAGGGCAGCACCCAGGCGATCGTCACCGACTATGCCGGCAAAACGCAAACGCTTGCCGTAAGCAGTGGTTCAACCAACCTGACCCTTACCGATGCCCCGGTGTTTGTGCAGTGGAAATGACGGCGGCGAATGTTAATGTACGAAACAGGTTTTTTCCGCCTCTGCTAAGAAAGCCGGTTTTGCATCGGCGCTGAATTCATGGGGGAGGTGACACGACAAGAGCTTGACTGCACCGCTTTTACACCCATTCCAACATTCGTTTGATTCTGTGAGGAGAAATGCCATGAAGACTATCAAGCCCTGGCTGTATGTCGGGGGAATCATTATGCTGGTGGTGGCCGCCCTGGTTGCGGTTCAGATATCAGCCACGCCCAAGGCTGCTGTGTCCCGGTTTACCCTCAATGCCCCCGGCGCGGGCCTCAGCGCCCAACCGGCGGCACAGAATGTTGATTCGCCGGTCGGCCCCCAGGTCAGCTATTCCATCCAGAACGATGTGTCCGCGCCCCTCTCGTCCATCCCGGCCATTGCCCCGCAACAGGAGATAATGGAGTCGGACTTCAATCAGTTGCCCAACCGTGGCAGCGCCGCCTCGGCTGCGACGGAGCTTGACGGCGCTCTGCAACAGGGCGTGCTGCCCAGCATCATCCCCGCCCCCAACGTGAACTTCGCCGGCGTCAGTAATGTCAACGGCGTGCTGCCGCCCGATACCAACGGCGACGTTGGCCCCAACCATTACATGCAATGGGTCAATCTGTCGTTTGCCATTTACAGCAAAACGGGCACTTTGCTCTACGGCCCCGCCGCCGGCAATACGCTGTGGTCGGGTTTTGGCGGCGTGTGTGAGCCCTCTATCAATAACGACGGCGACCCCATCGTGCAATACGATCATCTGGCTGATCGCTGGATGGTGACCCAGTTCGCTATACCCGGCGGCGCGAGCGGCTTTCACCAGTGCATTGCCGTCTCGCAGACTCCGGACCCCACAGGCGCGTGGTACCGCTACGACTTCCTGTGGAGTTCGAACAAGTTGAATGACTATCCGCACTTCGGCGTCTGGCCCGACGGCTACTATATGTCGGTCAACCAGTTCAATGCGCCGACGTTCACCTGGGGCGGCCAGGGCGTGGCCGTGTTCGAGCGCGATGCCATGCTGCAAGGGTTGGCCGCCCGCATGATCAAGTTTGACCTGTTTGCCCAAGACCCCAACCTCGGCGGTATGCTGCCCGCCGACCTCGACGGGCAGGCGCCCCCGGCGAACGCGCCCAACACCTTCATCGAAATGGACGACAGCTCCAGCGGCGTGTTCCCCGATCAGTTGCAGGTGTGGAATTTCCACGCCGACTGGACCACGCCGGCCAATTCCACCTTTACCCATGCGACCAACCTGCTCACTTCGGCCTTCAATGGCGCCCTGTGCGGGTTCAGCCGCAACTGCGTGCCGCAACCGAACCCCCCCACCACTCGCAAGCTGGACGCTATCGGCGACCGGCTGATGTACCGCCTGCAATACCGCAACTTCGGCACCCACCAGACTCTGGTGGCTAACCACACGGTCGACGCCACCGGCACGAACGTCGCGGCTCCCCGCTGGTACGAACTGCGCAACACCGGCGCCGGCTGGAGCATCTATCAGCAAAGCACCTTCTCGCCCGATGCCAATGGCCGTTGGATGGCCAGCGCCGCCATGGATGCCGCCGGCAACATTGCCATGGGCTACTCCATCTCCAGCGCCTCGATCTTCCCCTCGATCTACTACACCGGGCGGCTGGCCGGTGACCCGCTCAACACCATGTCGCTGGGTGAAGGCGTGCTCTTCACCGGCACCGGCGCGCAGACCCACTCGGCCTCGCGCTGGGGCGACTACAGCATGATGGCCGTGGACCCCGACGGCTGCACCTTCTGGTATACCAACGAATACCTGCTGACCACCGGCTCGGCCCCATGGCTCACGCGCATCGGCTCGTTCAATCTGGCCCCCTGCGCCACCGGCACCCTCAGCGGCACGGTGACCGATGCCTCCACCACGCTGCCCATTAGCGGCGCGACGGTGACCGTGGCCGGCCTCAGCGCCCAGACGAACGGCAGCGGCTTGTACACCGTTGCCAATGTCCCGGTAGGTTCCCACACGGTGACGGCTGCCAAGACCGGTTACGCCACCGGCACGGCTAACAATGTGGGTATCACCGAAGGCAACACGACCACTCAGGACTTTGCCCTCACGCCCGCCGTGGGCTGCACCAACAAGTGCTTGCGCGTGGTGTCCATCACCATGTCGAAGACGGCCCTCGGTGTGAGGGCCAGGGTTACGGTGAAGGACGAGAATGGCGCGGTGGTTCCCAGCGCCCGCGTGTATGTCCATTGGGACTTGCCCGCTGGCACGAAAAACATGAACAAGCTCACCAACTCGACCGGTGTGGCTGTATTCAGCGTGAGGGGCGGAACCGGCACCTACACGGTCACCGTCACCAATATCACCAAGGCCACCTACACCTTCGATGCGGCTAACAGCACCCTGCTGACGAAGAGCATCATCAAGTAGCGCACGGCATTCTGCCCGGCAGCCTCGCCGGCAGAATGCCCTGCCCGAATTTCAGAACGCCGCCTGCCTGCGCTCATCAGCGCAGGCAGGCGGTTTCGCTGTGAGGGGTAAGCGCAGCCAACTGCTCCACTCAATCCGGGATTGTCGGAATGAACGCAACCGTAGTGCGGCGTGAGCGCGTCCCTATCAGCAATGCCGGCCCCTGGCGACTTACTATTCGCTGACGCGGCATCCACTGCCCCGAGGCCGGTTGCCACCCGCCCGTGGTAAACTTGCCCCATCTCCGAAAAAGTGGGAGCCTCCACATGCCCGTTAGCAAAGCAACCGCTGTAGCCAGTCCAAACATCGCCTTCATCAAATACTGGGGCAATCGCTATCATTCCCTGCGCCTGCCGGTCAACTCGTCGCTGTCCATGAACCTCGGCGGGCTGTTCACCCGCACCACCGTCACCTTCGACCCCGCCTTGGCTGCCGATGCGGTGGTGCTCGACCGCGCCGCCCTATCGCCCGAAGCCTCGCGCCGCGTCACCGAGCATTTGGATCGGGTGCGCGCGCTGGCGAACACGGCCACCCGCGCCCAGGTGGACAGCCACAACAACTTCCCCACCGGCGCCGGCATTGCCTCCTCGGCCTCCGGCTTTGCCGCCCTCACCGTGGCCGCTTGCGCCGCCGCCGGGCTGCGCCTCTCGGAGCGCGAACTGTCCGTCCTGGCGCGGCAAGGCTCCGGCTCGGCCAGTCGCTCTATCCCCGCCGGGTTTGTGGAATGGCAGGCCGGAACGAACAATGACGACTCGTTTGCATTCTCGATTGCCGCGCCCGATCATTGGGCGCTGGTGGATTGCATCGCCATCGTGAGCGACGAACACAAAGCCGTCGGCTCGACCGGCGGCCACGCCATAGCGCACACCAGCCCACTGCAAACGGCGCGGATCGAAGACACGCTGCGCAGACTCGGGCTCTGCCGCGAGGCCCTGCTGGCCCGCGACTTTCCCCGCTTCGCCGAAGTCGTCGAAGAAGACTCGACGATGATGCATGCCGTCATGATGACCTCGCGCCCGCCGCTGTATTATTGGCAGCCGCCCACACTGGCGATCATGGAAGCCGTGCGCGGCTGGCGAGCGGGCGGCCTGCCGGTTTGTTTCACCATCGACGCCGGGCCAAACATCCACGTCATCACCCTGGCCGCCCACGCCGCCGAAATCGAATCCCGCTTGCGCGCCCTCCCCGGTGTGCAGAATGTGCTCCGGGCCGCGCCCGGCGGCGGCGCGGAATTGCTGGGCAGCTAATCCTCATCATTCTCCAATCATCCGCTGCGCCTTCGCGCCCGTTACCGGGGGTATAATTCCGCGCACATAAGGACACACATCATGCTAAACGGCATTCAAAGCGCCTTCGGTTGGCTCGCGGGTCAGACGGCTTACTTTTTCATATTCGTCCTGGTCGTGGGCGGGCTGATCTTCTTTCACGAACTGGGGCATTTTTTGGCGGCGGTCAGCCTCAAAGTCAAAATCAAGGAATTCGGCCTCGGCCTGCCGCCGCGGCTGCTGGGCGTGGCCCGCGATCAATCCGGCGCCCGCCGCTGGTTCTTCGGCAAGCCCCCGGCGGATGTCGACCCCGACAGCATCATCTATTCGATCAACTGGATTCCGCTAGGCGGCTTCGTGCGCCCGGCCGGCGAAGACGACCCCGCCGTGCCCGACGGGTTGGCCGCCTCGCCCAAACGGACGCGCTTCCTCGTGTTGGTCGCCGGCCCCGGCGCCAACCTGCTCATCGGCCTCATCGTGTTCACCGTTGGCTACCTCACCGGCTGGCCGCGCTACCAGATCAAAATCTCCGACGTGGTGGCCGATGCCCCTGCCGCCGTGGCCGGGTTGCAAGTGGGCGATATTGTGCTGCGGGCCAACGGCAGCGAAGTGTCGGCCACCAACAACCAACTGAGCACCGTGGTGCGTGAGAACGTCGGCAAGCCGGTGACGTTGCTCATCCAACGCGACGGGCAGCCGCTCATCGTCGTCGCCACCCCGCGCACCGAGTGGCCCGCCGATCAGGGGCCGCTGGGCGTCGAGCTTAGCGTAGACTGGACGCTGGTCAAATACCCGCCGCTGCAAGCCCTGCCCAACGCCGCCGCCGAAATCATCATCCAGATCCGCGAAACGCTCATGCTCCCCGTGCGGCTCATCGAGGGCCAGCTCAAAGTCGGCGAAGTGCGGCTGGTGAGCGTGGTGGGCCTCAAGAGCATCAACGATGCCGCCGTCAACATGTCGCTGGAGCTTGGGCAATGGTTCCCGTTCCTCAACATGATCGGCACCATCACCGTGGCCCTGGCCCTCACCAACCTGTTGCCGCTGCCCGCCCTCGACGGGGGGCGCATCCTGTTCGTCCTCATCGAAGCCGTGCGCGGGCGGCGGGTGGACCCGCTGCGCGAGGGCTACGTGCACGTGATGGGCCTGATTGTGCTGCTGGCCATCATGGCCCTGCTCGTCATCAACGACATCGTCCACCCCATTTTCTGACCCGCCATTTCTTACGATCATGCCTACGACCAAACCCGGCCGCAAATCCTTCAAGCAAGTGCTCGCCGATCTGGCGAATGAACAGCTTCCTCCCACCCCGGAGGATCTGCGCGCCCTTTCCGATCTCCACGGCGCGCAACTCGCGGCCTTCCGCGCCGCCTGGCCCGGCATACCGGCCGGCCGTCGGCTGGCCATTATGACCGATCTCGGCGAACTGGCCGAAGACAACTTTGAAGTCCACATCCACCCCGCCTCTCGCGCCGCGCTCGACGACGCCGACGGCCTCGTGCGCGCTGCCGCCATTCGAAACCTGTGGGAGGACGACGACCCCGATCTCATCCAGCCTTTCATGGCTACCCTGGTTCACGACCCATCGCCTGAAGCCCGCACCGCCGCCGCTTCGGCCCTGGGCGTATACGTCTATCTGGGCGAAATGGAAGAACTGCCCGCCGATGTCAGCCGTGAGATTGAAGAGGCCCTGCTCAACGTCTTCGCCGGCGGCGACACGATCGAAGTGCGCCGCCACGCCCTGGAAGCCGTTTCCTATTCCCACCGCCCCGAAGCCGCCGACGCCATCGCCGCAGCCCTCGCCTCCGCCGACGATCGCCTGCGTCTGAGCGCGCTGTTTGCCATGGGCCGCAACCTCGACCGCGAGCGCTGGGGCGACGCCGTGTTGGCTGCCCTTAGCCACATGGACCCTCCCATGCGGCTCGTGGCCGCCCGGGCCGCGGGCGAGCTGCAACTGCCGCAAGCCGTGGATGCGCTCGGCGAAATGCTCCACGACCCCGACCCCGAGATTCAGGAAATGAGCGTCTGGGCGCTGGGCGAAATTGGCGGCGAAGAGGCGCGCAACCTGTTGCAGGAGCGCCTGGCCGGCGCCGACGAGGAACTAACTGAGCTGATTGACGATGCCCTGGCCAATGCCGAATTGATAGACGAGATCGCCGACTTCAACCTGTTGGACCTGGATGCCGACGACCTCGACGACGATCTCACCCACCTCAATTGAGCCTGCTCCTTTCCATCCTGCTGACTCAAATCGCGCCGATCTTTCTGGCCGCAGGTTCCGGCTTTGCCGTGGGCCGCGCGCTGCGCGTCGACGTCAAAAGCATTTCGCGCATCACGCTCTACATCTTCAGCCCCTGCCTGGTGTTCATCTCGCTCACCGAGTCCCAACTCTCCGGCGATGAACTGGGCCGCATGGCTGCCTTTACCGCTGCGGCGGTGATTCTGTTCGGCCTCACCTCGTGGCTCTTTGGCCGCGCCCTCAGGCTCAACCGCCATACCCTCACCGGGCTGATGATCGTATGCATGTTCGGCAACGGTGGCAACTACGGCCTGGCCCTCAACCAGTTTGCCTTTGGCGATGCGGCCGTGGCCCGCGCGGTGGTGTACTTCGTCGTCAGCACCCTGTTCGTGTACACGGCGGGCATTTTCATCGCCTCCAGCGGGCGCGCCGCCTGGCGCGAATCGCTGCTTGGCGTGTTCAAAGTGCCGGCCATCTACGGCCTGCTCCTCGCCGGCCTGCTGCGCCTCGTCGGTTGGGAGTTGCCGCTGGCGATCCTGCGCCCCATCAAATTACTCAGCGAGGCCGCCATCCCGGTGATGCTGGTGGTGCTGGGCCTGCAACTGGCCGAAGCCAAACGCCCCGAGAACTTGCGGCTGGTCACCGCCGCCTCGGTGTTTCAACTGCTCTCCGGCCCGGTCATCGGGTTGACGCTGGCGGCGCTGCTCGGCCTCTCCGGCCCGGCGCGGCAGGCGGCGGTGGTCGAGGCCTCCATGCCCACCGCCGTCATCACCACAATTCTCGCAGTGGAATACAATATAGACCCGGTGTTTGTGACGGGCGTGGTGGTGGTCACCACGTTGCTCAGCCCGCTCACGCTCACACCGTTGATAGCTTTCCTGCAATGATGACTCGCCAACGCCGCTACTGCGCGGGTGTTCAGCCGATTGCCCCAGCCTCACGCCTCACGCCTCGCGCGCTGCTTGCGGCCTTCTTCGCGCCGCTGCTGATCGCTTTGGCTCCTCTGCAGCAGGCCGCCATCGTGGTCGATAACGCCGTGGTGGCCCACACCTTCGGCGGGCAGATGATTTTCATCCTTGACGCTCACGCCAATGCGAACATCACCGGGGCGGCCCTGCTCACGCGCATCGGCGATGGGGCGCGCACCGATGTGGTGGATGCCGACTTCACC
>JACRBQ010000060.1 GCA_016213135.1 Chloroflexota bacterium
GCGCAACACCAGCGCCGGGCACTCGAAGGCTTCAACACAATAGCGGCAGCCGTCGCATTCCTCGGTGATGATGACCGGAACGGGATCGGCGTCGATGGGCGAGCGGTCGTACAGCACACAGGGCCGGTCGGCCACGATGACGGCGATGCCGCCTTCGGGCGACTGGGTGAACGCATGCGCTTCTTTGAGCAGTGACTCGAACGGCTCATGATCGTAGGGGTCAGCCACACGGGCAAACTTGACGCCGCAGGCGCGCACCACATCGGGGATGGGAATCTTGGCGGCAGTGTCGCCATCGGCGGTGAAATCGTTGGCAGCCGTGGGCTGGGCGCCCGTCATGGCCGTGGTGTGATTGTCGAGGATCAGCAACACGAACCGCGCGCCGGTGTGCACGGCGTTGACCAGCGGCGTGATGCCCGAGTGCAGGAAGGTCGAGTCGCCAATCGTCGCCACAATGGGCCGCTTGTCGCCGGTGAAGTGCGCCGCCTGATAGAAACCGGTCGCCATCGTCACGGATGCGCCCATGTCCACAAACGTATCGACGGCGCGCAGGTTGGTGCCCAGCGAATAGCACCCGATGTCGCCCGGATAAATCGCGTTCGGGCCAAAAGCATGCTTCATGGTAAACATGGCCGAACGGTGCGAGCAGCCGGGGCACAGGCGCGGGCGGCGCGGGGCAATCTTCAAAGACTGAACGATGGCGTTGAGCGCCTCGTCGTCGGGCGGCGGCGGGACGGCGACGCCGATTCGATCCAGGGCCTCGGCCAGCACCGACATCACGACTTCGGGCGACAGCTCGCCCGCGTTGGGCACGGCGCCATCCAGCCGCCCGCTGACGCGCGTGCGGTCGGGGATTTGCAATTCAATGCACGTATCCGGCTCTTCCAAAACCAACACCCGCTCAAACCGCGCCACGAACTCCGTCACCGGTGCGCGCGGCAGTGGAAAGGGCGTGCCGATTTTCAGGATGGGAACCGCCACACCCAACTCGGCCAAAGCCTCTTGCGCGGTCGTGAACGCGACCCCACTCGCAATGATTCCCAGTTTGGAATTGGCGGTTTGGAGTTCGGAGTTCACCGCGTAGTTGAGCGGCGAGCGGGCAAATTCGTTTTCAATCGCTTGCAGTTTCGCGTTAAGCTCGTAATGCAACTTGAGCCGCAAGCTCGGTGTGGCCGCCCAGCGTTGCGGCTCTTTTCTGAACCCGTGGAGACGTTCTGCCGGAGCGTCTCTACCGGCCCCCGCCTCGTCCACGTCCACGCTTTGCACCGCGTGGCACACCCGCGTGGTCGGGCGCAGGATGACGGGGATGCGATGGCGCTCCGACAGTTCGAGGGCTTCTTTCACCATCGCCAATGCTTCGGCGGGCGTGGCCGGATCGAACACGGGCACTTTGGCGGCCAGGGCCAGCAGCCGCGAATCTTGTTCTGTTTGAGAGGACAGGGGGCCGGGGTCGTCGCAGGGACTGATGACGAACCCGCCCACCACTCCGGTGTAGGCGGCGCTGAACATGGGATCGGCAGCTACGTTGAGGCCCACTTGCTTCATGGCGGTGGCCGACCGCAGGCCGCTCCAACTCGCCGCCAGCGCCACCTCAAAGGCCACCTTCTCACTGGCGCTCCACTCGGTGTAGATGTCGCGGTTCAGCTGTTTCTTGTATTTCACTACACCGGCGAGAATCTCCGAACTGGGCGTGCCGGGATAGGCGGTGACCACCCGGCAGCCGTTCCGGGTGAGGCCCAGCGCTATTGCGTCGTTGCCAAGAAGCAGTTGTGTCATGGGTCAGTCCGTTAGAGTAGAGTCGTCGCCCGATCGCCCCTAAACCAAACCGGGACGTGGTGCCGCGCCTCTATTCGTCGAAGACGAATACCGGCTCCTGATACAACCGGACTTTGTTGGCTTGCAGTCGCTTGAGGATTTGATCTTCGAGCCACGCGTTCTTGGCCTCAAGGGTTTGGGCGTCGGTCAACATGTCGAGGGGCACGTCCAGCCCCAGCACCCGCCCGGCCACGAGATGCCGGGTGATGCCCATGGGCACTTTGGCGCCATTGAGGGCAATGTTGCAAATCTCGTCGGGAGAGAACGCCGCGAACTTGATCACCGCGGTCAGATCGGGATATTCGGCGATCAGCGTTGGCAGGTCTTCTTCGACCGTGCGATGCACCGGAGTCTTGCCGCGGTATTCCGCCACCATGCGGCACAGCAAATTGGCCCGCACGTTGTCGTCCGGTTGGGGTCCACCGTCGCACAACACCGCATATTGTTGGCCGTTGCGCATCACTACGCAACTGGAGATCTCGCGCGAGGCCAACATGCGGTCGGCGGTTTGCGCATCCACCGACTGCAGCGTCACACCGTCCACGTTAGCCAGGCTGGACAGCACGTGGCTGGGGGGCAGCCCGGCCAGCACGTGATGCCACGCGCCCACGGTGACCGCTTCGCCGTGGTAATCCACAATCTGCACCAGCGCATCGCGGTAGCCCATTTCGCGCAAGGCCGTCGTGCGCGTCGCGCCGTCCAGAACGATGTAGTAATCCTCGTGGCGGGCAACCAGAGGCGGATTGCGTAGTTTGCCGTCGTGCTTCAAAGTCAGGATCAGCCGTTTGGCGCGGTAGGGGTCGTCCTCCTCGTGCAGCAGCAGGCTGGCCAGGGGAACAAAGCGAAGCTGGATGGCGGCGGGAACGAGTTTCATGGCTGAAGTCGTGGGAGCGGGTTGCGCTCGCGACCGGTATCGCGGGTGCAAACCGCTCCCACGGAACAAACGTTACGCCATCGCCGGAACTTTCGGCAGATGCGTCATGGCCTCTGTCACCATCGCCTGCGGGTACTCGAAATCTTCGAGCTGGCCGTGGTGGTAGGCCTCGTAGGCCATCATGTCGAAGTGCCCGTGCCCCGAGAGGTTGAAGGCAATCACTTTCTTCTCGCCGGTCACTTTGCACTTGAGCGCCTCGTCAATGGCAACACGCACGGCGTGCGCGCTCTCCGGAGCGGGGATGATCCCTTCCGACTGCGAGAACCGCACCGCCGCCTCGAACGTCTCCAACTGCTTGACGGCGCGCGGCTCGATGTCCCCGTGATCCACCAGGGCGCTCACACTGGCCGACATGCCGTGATAGCGCAGGCCGCCCGCATGAATGCCCGGCGGAATAAACGTGTGCCCCAGGGTAAACATCTTCACGATGGGCGCCATGGCCGCCGTGTCCCCGTAGTCAAAGGCGTACACGCCCCTCGTCAGGCTCGGGCACGACGCCGGCTCTACGGCGATCACTTTCGTCTTGCGGCCATCGGTGAAGTTCTTCCACAGGAAGGGATAGGTGAACCCGGCAAAATTCGATCCGCCGCCGGCGCAGCCGATCACCATGTCGGGGTACTCGCCCGCCATTTCCATCTGATCCAGGGCCTCCAGGCCGATGACCGATTGGTGCATGAGCACATGCCCCAACACCGAGCCAAGGCTGTATTTCTTGGCGCCGTTGGACGTGGCGGCCACTTCCACGGCCTCCGAGATGGCCATGCCCAGTGAGCCGGGCGAGTCGGGGTGTTCGGCCAGCACGGAGCGCCCGAAGTGGGTGCGGTCGGTCGGGCTGGCGTACACGTCCGCGCCGAAGTTCTCCATGATGATGCGGCGATAGGGCTTCTGGTGATAGGACACCTTGACCATGTAAATTTCCAGGTCGAGGCCGAAGAAGTTGCAGGCCATCGCCAGAGCCGAACCCCACTGACCGGCGCCGGTCTCGGTGGTCAGTGCCTTGGTGCCGGCCTCTTTGTTGAAGAAAGCCTGGGGCACGGCGGTGTTCGGTTTGTGCGAGCCGACGGGGGATACGCCTTCGTACTTGTAGTAGATGTGAGCGGGTGTGTCCAGCGCCTTTTCCAGCCGGTGCGCGCGGAACATGGGCGTGGGCCGCCACAATTTGTACACTTCGCGCACGGGCTCGGGGATTTCGATCCATCGCTCCGGGCTGATCTCCTGCATGATCAGATTCATGGGAAAGAGTACGCCGAGGAAGTCGGGCGTGACCGGCTGCATGGTTCCCGGATGCAGGACGGGTTGCGGCGGCACGGGCAGGTCGGCGTTGATGTTGTACCACGCCTTCGGCAGTTTGCTTTCTTCCAATAGAAACTTGTATTGGTTGCTCATAGTTTTGCTCATCCTCCTGGGGACAATTAAAACGGATGCGATTGACGACGATGGGTGCAGTGAATTCGCCTCTTCCCCGGCCCGCCTCCTTCCCTAAACCAAAATCAACGCCGCCCTATCGTTTGCGGGTATACAGCGTGACAAACTGGCGACAGACCACCAGCCTACAGTCGGTACACTCCGGGCCGATCTCCTCGGGTTGAACCATCTCGGTGTGCACCTCGTAACCAAGCGAATTATAAAGCTCAAGGTATTCCTTCAGCCGGATGCCGTCGGCCACAAACCGGCGCTGCCACCCCTCGGCAGCCAGTTTGGGGTCCGCCGGCCGATCGACCTGCGGCAGCATGGGCAGGAATTGATCCGCATCGCACGGCGCTTCTGTGGCGGGCCCGTTCGCGTCTTCGTAAAACTGGGGCATCCCTTCTCCTTCGATGCTGAGCCCAACGTTTACGGCAAAAGCCCGCCAACCCGTACTGGCTCTAAATGCGAGTCAGGCGATCCGCTGCAAGCGATGTTTGCCCCCGCCGGCAGCCGATGGGCGTGCTCATGACTGCTCGGTAGTACGGGCCGAGTCAGGATAAGCGCCCATTTGGACTCTGCAAGGTCGCTTCGATGAACTCGTCCGACTGTTCATTCAATAGGCTGCGATAGCTGTTGAACATCTCGACCCCTCTGTCGCCCAGCCAGCCATCGGGCAGCAGCGCCGTCGGCAAATTGGGGTCGAGCCGGGGAAACGGGCTGTATTCATGCGTAATCCAGAATCGCTGTGCAAAGCATTGAGCCGGCGGCAACGCCTTGCCCGCCGCCAGGGACTGGGCGCACTTCTCGAATTCCGGTTCCCACCGGGCAATGAAACGGGCGTATTGCTGATTGAGCGTTTTCAGGTCCCAGCACTGCTCGACAATCTCGCGGTCATCGCTGTTTTCGAGGCACAAGCCGGAGAAGTATTGCACGTAGCCGTGCGCACTCAGGTCGTCCAGCATCGATTCGACTTCCTTCAGCCGGTCGTGCGGCGAAATCCACGTTCCCGCCGCCAGTCGCCCAAATCCAAACCACGTCAACCGTTTGCGCAGATCGTTGCGCAGTTTGCGTTTCTTTTCGGGTAGCGAGTAAACGACCAGATGCCAGTGCCCGTCCCAATCCGTCTTGCGCGGCTCAAAGATGCGCTGGCCGCCTTCGGTCAGAAGGCGCTGGCCCCGCGCGGTCATCGCATACAGGCTGTGGCGGCCATCCCGTTCCGGCTTGAGCCAGCCTTTGCGCCGCATGCGCGAGAGCGTCGAGCGAGCGGCCCGTTCGGTGACGCCCAGCACGTCCAGCATTTGCAGCAGGCTGGGCGTCCACACTTTGCCGCCCCGCCGGGCGACGATATCGCCAAACAGAACAAAAACGATGAACTGCGTTTGAGGCTGGGGGCGCTTCAACATATGTCAGTTTCTAACAATCCCGTCAGCATAGTGAGACATTTTTAGTCTAGCATCAAAACCAACTTTGTCAATTTAGTGACGCCGTTCACAATCTTCGGAATTAGTGTTGGAGCGCGCGCGCAACCATATCGCCGATCTGGCTCGTGCTCAGCCCGCTCCTGGCGTCCACCGAGGGGATGCGGCGCGAAACGAGGAGGGAGGCCACGGCGGTTTCCAGGCGATCGGCGGCGCGCTTCTCGCCCAGGAAGTCCAGCATCATGCCTGCGGATAGGATCGCGCCGAGGGGACTGGCAATGCCCTGCCCGGCAATGTCGGGCGCCGAGCCATGAATCGGCTCAAACATGCCGTTCTTGCCGGGATGAATGTTGCCCGAGGCGGCGATGCCCATGCCGCCCTGGATCATCGCGCCGAGATCGGTGAGGATGTCTCCGAAAAGATTCGTCGTCACCACCACGTCGAAAGCCTCGGGGCTTTTGACCATCAACATGCCGCACACGTCCACGTAGAGATGATTCTGATCAACATCGGGATATTCTTTGCCAACCTCGGCGAATGCGCGCGTCCACACGTCCTGGGCGCGAATGGCGTTGGCTTTGTCCACCATCGTCACTTTGGCATTCTTCATCCTTCCACCGTCGCGCGAAGCGTTCATCCTTTGTTTTTCCCGCTGCCGCGCCAATTCAAACGCATAGCGGATCGCGCGCTCGGTGCCCCGGCGGGTAAAAATCATTTCGGCCACCGCCACTTCGTCGGGCGTGCCTTTCTTGAAGATGCCGCCCAGTCCGGCGTAGGCATCTTCCGTGTTTTCGCGGATCACGACGAAGTCAACGTCCTGCGGCGTCTTATTTTTCAGCGGGCAGAGATGCTCGGCGAAGAGTTTGACCGGGCGCAGGTTCACGTACAGGTCGAGGCCCAGGCGCAGGCCCATAATGACCGAGCGCTCCACCAAACCCGGCTCCACCGCCGGGTGCCCAATCGCGCCGAAAAACACGGCGTCCAGCGTTCGCCATTCGTCAATGACGCGATCCGGCACTAATTCCTTGGTCTTCAGGTAATGCTCGCCGCTATAAGGGTATTCGACAAAACTGTAATCGAATCCATCTTCGACGGCGCGCAGGACTTTGAGACCTTCGCGCACCACTTCCGGCCCGATGCCGTCGCCGCCGATGACGCCGATGCGGTAGGTTTTCACGGCTTCAATCTCCGCGCAACGATCAGCCGCTGTATCTGCGCTGTGCCTTCGTAGATCTGCATGATCTTGGCATCGCGCATCCATTTCTCCACGGGATATTCGCGCATGTAGCCGTAACCGCCCAGAATCTGCACCGCGTCCGTCGTCACCTTCATCGCCACGTCGGCCGCCGCTGCTTTGGCCATACTCGCCTCGGTGGTGCACGATTGACCGTTGTCGTAGAGCCAGGCCGCCCGCCAGGTGAGCAGGCGCGCCGCGTCAATCTGCATCGCCATTTCGGCCAGCATGAAAGACACGGCCTGAAACGAGAAGATGGGCTTGCCGAACTGCCGGCGCTCGTGAGCATACGCCAGCGCGTATTCGTAAGCGGCGCGGGCGATGCCCACCGCCCCGGCGGCAATGTGTGAGCGGGTGATGTCAAACGTGCGCATGGCGATCTTGAACCCCTCGCCCTCCGCGCCCAGCCGATTTTCCGCCGGCACTTCCACATCCTCAAACGATAGGCTGGCGGTGTGCGAGGCGCGGATGCCCATCTTCTTCTCTTTTTTGCCGGGCAGCACGCCTTTCCAATCCTTTTCCACAATGAATGCGGTGATACCGTCCGTGCCCCGCGAGGGATCGACCGTGGCAAACACCACATAGACATCGGCAATGCCGGCGTTGGTGATGAAGGTCTTGAAGCCATTGAGGATGTAGCGGCCTTTTTCGCGGCGGGCGTTGGTAATCATGCCCGCCGGATCGGAACCGGCGCCCGGCTCGGTGAGGGCGTAAGCGCCCAGCGCCGGGCGACCCTCCGGGCCGGCCTGACACAGCCGCGAAACGTATTTCTCCTTTTGCGCCTCCGTCCCGGCCAGCATAATGGGAGTCGCGGCGAGCATGGCCCCGCCCATGATGGTGGCGATTCCGGCGCAGCCCCAGAAGATCTCTTCGTCGACTATCGCTTTGGTGAGCACGCTTTCCACGCCGCCGCCGCCGTACTTTTCCGGCAGCGGATAGGTGATCAGCCCGGCCTGTTGCGCCTTCTGCAAAATATCCCAGGGCACTTCTTCTCTTTCGTCTGCCTCCGCCGCCGCCGGGCGGATTGTTTTCTCCGCGAATCTACGGGCCATGTCGCGGAATTCGCGCTGCTCGTCGGTCAAACAGAATCCGATCATCGAAACATTGCCTCTCTCTTCGCCCTTTTTCGTCAACGGATTGAACCGCTTCGCGTGAAACGGATGTTTTTGTTCATTCGCTCAATCCGTTTTATCCGTTGACGGAATCACGCCGCCATCGCCTCTATCCTCTTCCATACGTCATCCAACGCCGAACTATCGAGCACATTCTGCGCCATGGGGAACAGAATCTGCTCTTCCTTCAAGAAGTGCATATCGAGCAACTCGATGATCTCCTGCGCGTTGGCGCGGAGGGAGTCGGCGGTTCCCCCGCTTGCAGTGAGCGATCTCATCGTCTCGCCCCCGGCCACGATGAGGGGGTGCTCCACTTCATTCAGTTCGTGCAGCGTCCGGCGCAGCAATTCGCCCCGGCCATGAATGCTCTTGTGTTCTCGTCGCATCACCGCCGTCGGCCCATCCTCCACGCCGATGATGGCTTCCAGCGCCGGGAACAACGCCTCGTCCTCCTTCCTAGCGTGTCGGGCCAGTTGTGTTTCCATCATGCGTCCAATGCGGCGAAACACCGGCAGCGCCCCGGGCAGCGCCGCCTCGCCACGCGCCGAGAGATCAGAAACTGCTTGCCGCAGATCGGCCACTTGCGACATGATGTCGCGATGTTCCTGCAAAAGATGCTCGATAGGATTCATTTTATGTTTTCACCTTTCTCGTCAACGGATTGAACGGATAAAACGGATACATCAAGCCGTCTGTTCAATCCGTTTCACGCGAAGCGGTTGACGATCCTCTCCGCCAATCGTTCCTCCACGTAAGGCAACAACCCGCCGCGATCAATGATGCGCTGTAGGAATTCAGGGAACGGCTCGGCTTGATACGTTTCGCCGCGCGTCACATTGCGGATCGTCCCGCTGGCCGGCTCCACTTCGATCTCGTCCCCCTCGGCAATACTGTCGACGGCGAGGGCGCACTCCAGGATCGGCAGGCCGATGTTGATCGCGTTGCGGAAGAAAATGCGCGCGAACGATTTGGCGATTACCGCCGAGACGCCGGCGGCCTTGATGCTCACCGGGGCCACTTCGCGCGAGCTGCCACACCCGAAATTCAAATCGGCCACAATCAGATCGCCCGGCCTCATCTTCTTCACAAAGTCCGGATCGGCGTCTTCCATGCAATGCTTCGCCAGTTCCTTCGGGTCGGCAGTGTTGCAATGCCGCGCCGGGATGATGGCGTCGGTGTCGATATTCCTGCCGAACTTCCATGCTCGGCCCTTGAGAGTCATTTCAGCACCTCGCTCGGCAACGCAATACATCCGGCCACCGCCGACGCCGCCGCCACGTAGGGGTTGGCCAGATACACTTCGCTCGTCACCTCGCCCATGCGCCCGCGAAAGTTGCGATTGCTCGTCGACACGCACCGCTCGCCCGCCGCCAGCACGCCCATGTGCCCGCCGAGGCACGGCCCGCAGGTCGGCGTGCTCACCGAGCAGTCGGCTTCGACAAACACATCAATCAACCCTTCGTGCAGAGCTTCAAGATAGACCTTCTGGCTGCCCGGAATAATTACGGCGCGCACCCGCGGGTGAATCTTTCTCCCGCGCAGCACCTCCGCCGCCGCCCGCAGATCCTCGAGGTTGCCGTTGGTGCACATGCCGATGACGACCTGATCGATTTGCAGCCCGGCCAGTTCCGAAACCGGCTTGACGTTCTCCGGCAAAAACGGCACGGCAATAAACGGCTCGAATGTTTCCACATCAAACTCGTGCACGGCCGCATACTGCGCGTCCGGGTCGCTGCGATGATACGCCCCCTCGCGCCCTCCGGCGCGGCGCACGAACTGGCGCGTCTTCTCGTCGGCGGCAAACAACCCCGTCTTTGCGCCCGCCTCAATGGCCATGTTCGCCATCGTGAAACGGTCGGCCAGGCCGAGACGATCGAGCGTGTCGCCGGTGAATTCCATCGCCTGATAACGCGCCCCGTCCACGCCGAGGAATGCGATGGTGCGCAGAATCAAATCCTTGCCGCCCACCCATTTCTTCGGCTGGCCGTGATAGACAAGCCTGACGCTCTCCGGCACTTTCAGCCAGATTTCGCCGAGGGCCATGGCCGCCGCGGCGTCGGTCGAGCCGATGCCCGTGCCGAACGCGCCGAGGAAACCGTGAGTGCACGTATGCGAATCGGCTCCGGCGATGATGTCGCCCGGCGACACCATGCCCTTCTCCGGCAGCAGCACGTGCTGGATCCCGGCGCGGCCCACGTCGAAGAACGTGATGCCGTGTTGGCGGGCAAACTCGCGGCAGCGTTTGACGATCTCGGCGCTTTTGATGTCCTTCGCCGGAGTGAAGTGATCCATCACGAACACGACTTTTTTGGGATCGAAGACGCGGGCGCCTTTGATCTTCTCAAACTCTTCAATGGCCAATATGCCCGACAATTCCGAAGCCAGCACGATATCCACGCGGGCATTGATGAACTGCCCCGGATGCACTTCGCTTGCGCCGCAGTGGGCGGCGAGAATTTTTTCGGCTAACGTCATGCCCATATTGAATGCTTCTCCATTCCGAGAGAACCGCTAATGCTCCACGAAAAAGCGCCGGGCCTTCAACTCGAAGCGGGGCAGCGCGCCGCGCGGGGCGAGGCAGATGGCCGGGCGGAACGACAAGGCCGAGTCGAGGGTCTGCCCGATGGCATTGACCAGCGCAGGGTCGGCGCCTTCGGCCAGCTCGACCTCGACGCTCATTTCTTCCATCTCGCGCACGGTGCGAACCGTGACCCGAAACTCGTCCACCTCGGCGAAGCGGCGGATGATGTTTTCCACCGCGCCCGGAAACACGTTGACGCCGCGCACGGTGATCATGTCGTCAACCCGGCCCAGCACGCCGCCTTCAAAGCGGGCAAAGGTCCGCCCGCACTCGCACGGCGCCGGGTTGAGCAGCACGATGTCGCCGGTGCGATAGCGTATGACGGGAAAGCCCCACCGCCCCAGGTTGGTGATGACCAGTTCGCCTCGCTGGCCGGGAGCCACCGGCCGCAGAGTGTTCGGGTCCAGCACCTCGGCGATGAACTCGCTCTCGATGATATGCGTCCCGCCAGGTTGGTCCTGGCACTCGAAAGAATGCGCCCCCACTTCCGAGGCCCCGGCATGGTCGTAACATTTCGCGCCCCACGCTTGTTCAATCCGCCGCTTGGTGGCGGGGATGTTGGCCCCCGGCTCTCCGGCGTGAATGGTGGCCCGCACCGTGAGGCTGCTCATGTCGAAGTTGCTCTCGCGCGCCACCTCGGCCAGACGCAGAGCATACGTCGGCGTGCAGCACAGGGCCGTCGCGCCGGTGTCGCGCATCAATTCCAAGCGCTGAAGCGAATCGCGCCCGCCGCCGGGGATCATCATAGCCCCCACCTGGCGCGCGCCTTCGACCGCCGCCCAAAAACCGATGAAGGGGCCGAAAGAGAAGGCCATGAACAACCGATCCCAGGCGCTAAGGCCCGCCCCGCAGAGCACATGGCCCCAGCACCGGCCCCACCAGTGCCAACCGGCTTCCGTATCCAGAACGCGCAACGGCGTGCCGGTGGTGCCGGACGTTTGATGAATGCGTCGATAGTCCGACAGCGGATAGGTCAGATTGCCGCCAAATGGCGGGCAGGCGGCCTGGTCGGCCAGCAGTTCGGCCTTGGTCGTCACCGGCAGTAGCGACAGGTCCGTCAGCGAACCGCGAAGCGTATCGTCCGACCCGGCGCCAGCCGCTTTCAACTTGGCGCTGTAAAACGCGTTCCGGCCCCACAACTCGGCCAACATCGCCCGGAATTTTTGCGATTGCATCGCCGCCAGTTGCTCACGCGGCAAAGTCTCAGTGGCTTGATCGAAGTATGGCATGAGCTATTTCCCGTAACGTTGATGGCCTGTAGACCGGCGCGGTCTCGCGCAGCGGACCGCGTCGGTCTGCTCAGCAATCGGCAATCTCCAGCGGCGCGCTTCGCCCCTGATAAGAAAGCGTGAGCTGGTTGCCCGGCCCGCCCGGTTCGATGACGACGACGCTGCAAAAGTCCGGCTCACCCGGATCGGCGCCAAAGGCGTGGCAGAGTACCACGCGCAACGCGCCGGAGTGAGTGACGCCGATCCAATGTGTGCGGCTCTCCGGGCCTTGCGCATGCTCAACCAAAAGACGGCGCACTCGCTCACACACCCGCGCCCACACAATCTCCGGAGTTTCGGCGGCCCCGGCGCTGTCGCGCGTCAGCCAGTAGCCCATGGGGTCGTGGCTGGCCCAAAAACCGCGGTAGAAGTCGGCGCGCGCCGGGGACACGCTCTGCAAATAGCCCGGGTTGTTGGTTTGAGCGTGAAGCAGAGACGGTTCTTTCGGCGGTTCTCCCGGAATCAAGATGAAGCGGACGTTGCACAAGGCTTCATCGGGTTGCGGCGGAGAGATGATGACGCCCCCGGAGGGTGCCAGCGCGGACGAGAGGCTGCCGCGCAATAGCTCCGCCGTTTCCTTCACCCGCGTCACGGGCGAGTATCGAATGGCAACCGAGTCGCCGGCGGCGACTCGGGCTGCGAGCAAGGCCCCGGTGGCCTCGGCCTGTTCGCGGCCCCGCGGCGTGAGGCTCACGTCCGTGCGGTGATGCTCCACTTCGCCATGGCGCACAAGGTAGATCGCCAGGCTCATGTTTCGGGTTTCCAATAATCGCCTCATGGGTGTCCCGTCGGGGCCTCGCGCCAGGGCGCGGTGACCTCCTGAATGACTCCGTAGAACCAGCGGTCGAGCGCCGTCCCGTTTGACTCATCGGGGGGCGGTTGAATCGGGATGCGGCCGCGGGTAAACAAACCCACCTCGCCGGCATCATCTCCGGCTTTCGGCTCCCCGCCGGTGGCTCGCGCCCGATACGTCACAATTAGCACGTCCGCGTCGCCGTGCGAATAGACATCTAACAATCCGTCCAACACAATCTCCAGACCGGTTTCTTCGCGGGCCTCGCGGATGGTCGCCTCGGCGACTGATTCGCCAAGTTCCACATGGCCGGCGGGCGGGGCCCAGTACCCCGGCAAGGGTGGGGCCGTCCGTCGGATAAGCACCAACTGTCGGTCGCGCTCCACCAGCGCCATCCCAATGGGCGCAGGATTGCGGTAGACGACGACGCCGCACGCCGGGCAGTGTTCCCGTTCGCGCCCATGGATCAGGCTCATGGTCAGGCGCGCGCCGCATTCGGCGCAGAATTGTGGGCGCATGCCGCTAGTCTTCCCGGCTGTGGTTCAGGCCGGTGCGCACGCCGGCCAGCAAATTGGCGACCACAAAATCCAGCGGCCCGCCTTTTTGCCTGATAATGGACTCGCGCGGCTTGCGGCTCCACACCGTTTCCGGGCGGCACTGCAAAGCGACGATGTTGCGAGGAAAAGGCAAGTCGCGGTCCAGCGCCCATTCGATATCCTGCGGGTAGTGATAGTAGACGTCAAGGCATTCTCCCAGGATCGCTACAGCCTGGACCTCCTCGTCGGTCATGCACAGCGCAGTCTGACGCTCGGGCGGCACATCCATCACCACCGCCTTCTGCCCCTCCGCATCGGGGATGTATTCGAGCAGTTTGGGCGAGGCCACCCGTCTGATCACGTCTTTCGTGATCCGGTTGACGAGGAAGTTGTCGGGCGTGACCATGCCGGAGACGACGCTTTCGCCCAACCCCCAGCTGGCGTCAATCGCAATCGTCGAGCGGTCGCCGTTGGACGGGTTGAGGGTGAACATGACTCCCGCCACGCGAGCGTTGGCCATCTTCTGGACGCCAACGCTGATGAGCACTTTGTCGTGCGGGAAGCCCATAGCCACACGATAGGAGATGGCGCGGGCCGTGAAAAGGCTCGACCAACAGATGGCGGTGCGAATCATGACCGAGCCGGCCGAGCGCACCCACAACGTCGTATCCTGTTGCCCGGCAAACGACGCATCGGGCAGGTCTTCGGCGGTGGCGCTGGAGCGCACGGCCACCGGCAGATCGGCCACGCCGCATTCGCCGCACAACTCCTGGTAGGCCCGGCAAATGCTGTCCTCGATTTTCGCCGGAATGGGGGAGGAACCCATCAGTTGCCGGATGGTGAGGCTGGCCTTCTCGGTGGCCTCGACATCATCCGGGCAGGCCGCCAAAGGCGCCAGGATTTTTTGAATTTCCTGGCCGACGCCCGCCTCCACGAGAAAATCCCGGTAGGCCGCCGTGGTCACGGCAAAGCCCGGCGGCACATTGATGTTGGCCTTGATCATGTCGCCCAGACTGGCGCACTTGCCGCCGACCAACGACATGGATGTGCGATCACAGTCATCGAGCCAGAGGATGTAGGGTTCGTCGTCCATTGAGATCACGCTCCAGCAGCCGAGTAAAACGGGACGCGTGAAACGTGAAGACTACGCCTCACGTTTCACGTTTCACGCGTTACTCACTGTCAGTCCAACATGGTCACGACCCCGCTGGTTCCGTCCACGCGCAACCGCTGGCCGGTTTTGATCGTCTTCGTGCCGAAGCCGGTGCCAATCACCGCCGGCAGGCCGTACTCGCGGCAAACGATGGCCGCGTGCGACATCATGCCGCCGATGTCGGTGACGGTGGCCTTGATGCGCGGGAACACCGGCGCCCAACTCGGCGTGGTGATCGGGCAGACGAGGATTTCGCCAAGCTGCACATCCTTGAGTTCCGCGACGCTGGTGATGACGCGGGCCGGGCCTTCGGCCAGGCCGGGTGATCCGGCGAAGCCGGTGAGTTGCTTCGAGTCGCCAGTGCCCTGCGGCTGGAGCCAGCGCTTGATGCTGTCGGTGGTGATGCCCCACAGCATGATGGTGAACGGCTCGGTGACCACTTCGGGCGGCTCGCCCAGCGCGGGCGGCGGCGCATAGTTCTTGAGTTTCTCGAACAGGGCTTTGCGCTTCTCGACGATGGCCGGCCAGTAGCGCGGGCCGCGCGCCTCGCCGCCCGACCCCCACGCGCCAATCAAGTCGTAGAGGGCTTCCTGGACTTCGAAGCGGTGCAGGTAGAACATGTCGTCCACTTCCTTGAAGAAGCCGTTCTTCACCAGCACTTTGCCAAACTCGCGCATCTTGTTCCAGAACACGGTGTGGTGCCAGTGTTCGACGTAGAAGTTGTGGTTCTCGACGTAAGGGAACACCGTGCGGGCCAGGCCCAGTTGTTCCTGGAAGGCCTTCTTGTCCTCGTCGGTGGGCATGAGGGCGGTGTATTCGGCGGCCAGCCGGTCACGCTCTTTCCGGATCTCGGCCGTCGGGCGGAGAAGGGTCTCGCCTTTCTCGATTTTCTCGATATAACCGCGAATGGCCAGGCAGGGCACGGTCAGGTCGTCAATCCACGAGCGGTGCAGGTGGTAGAACCCGGTGCCGGTGGAGAAGTAGAACCAGGGGTCTTTCGATTTCTCCAGTTCGTCGAGCCACTTCTTCCCAGCGTCCGACTTGCCCATCTCGGCGAGGACCTCGTCCGGCTGGATGGTCTTCTTAAAGACACCGGCCATGCCGAGGTCGATGGCGGCCTGCGAGAGGCGCTTGAGTTCCTCGTCCGGGCGGAAGAGGATCACGTCAATGCCGGAGACGAGTTTGGCGACGGTCTGATCGGAGATGTCGGGGAAGGCGTTCTTGCAGAAGCCGTAGAAGGTGAGGTAAGCCGCGTAGCCGAGGTTCAGGAACTCAAAATGGAGCTGCCAGATTTTGTACATGTTCTCGATGGCCCGGTCGTAGGCCACGACCAGGTCGTAGGCGCTGGTGATGCCCCGCCCGGCCCTTACCACCGTCTCCAGGTCTTCCATCTCCGGCAGGTCCGGGACTTTGATCGCCTTCAACTCGGCGATGGTGTCCTCGGCCTTCTTCACCCACTGCGCATAGAGCCTGTCCCAATTCTGAAAGTAGTAGCCGGCGCGCTCCATGAAGTGGCCCACGCGCGCGGGGATGTCGTCCGGGTTGGCTACCGGCAGGGCGGTGATGTAGAGGTAACCGTTCAGGACGCGCTGATCAATACCCAGCGCCGGCGGCACGATGAACACGCGCGTGTTGTTTTGGCCGAGCGCGACCCACCACGACTCGCAAGTGATGGTGTCGAACGGGTAGAGCGGCTCCGGGTGGTGCATACTATCCTGGAACCAGAATCGCTTGTCCTCGAATTCCTTCCGGTCTTCGCTGAACACATAATAGTAGGGGTATAGGTCCTTCCACCCCTCGCACCCCTCCGGAGTTGGGACTTCAAAGGGGCTGGGGAATCGTCCGTTGGTGGTCATGGTCGTTTTCCTTTTCCGAGAAAATGAGTGGGCGCGATGAATGGCCCGCGGTTATCTCCCGCCTGTGGCCGTCTGGGCATGACAGCGTCAGGCCCCCCTCTGGATAGAGACGCAGCATGCTGCGTCTGTACATGAGTATATCGAGTAGGGTCGCACCTCCTTTGGCGGCAGCCGATGGCCGGTGGACGAAGGAAAGAACATGCCACAGCCCATTGGCCATCAGCCGGCGCCGTCAAGCCAGGCTGGAAGATGATTCACGTCGGGCAAGACAAGGTCCGGGCGCACGGCCTCAGCCGCGGCGGCAGCGGCTTCTGCGGTGGTTGCCCCCGAGAGCACGAGGATGCTGAACAGCCCGGCCTGCTTGCCCATGCGGATATCCTGCTCGAGCGCATCACCCACCACCGCGCCTTGCTCGGGCGCGATGCCCAGCGCCTTCATTGCCATCTCACCGGCCCACTTGGACGGCTTGCCGGTGACAAGCGGCTCTTTGCCGGTGGCGTAGGTCACCGCCTTGATCATCGGCCCGGTGGCCGGGACAAAGCCCGTCGCTGTCGGCACTTTCGCGTCCATGTTGGTAACGATGAAATCGGCTCCGTTCCAGATGGCCTGGCACACGATCTCCAGCTTTCTCATGTTGAAGTCCATGTCCCGGCCCATCACCACCACCTCGGCTTCGGCGGCGTGGTCGAAGTCGAGCAGGGTCAGGCCGCGCGACTGGATGGCCTCGATCAACCCTGCCATGCCGACCGCCAGCACTTTGCCGTCGGGGTGCAGGGCGCGCGTCACTTCGGCGGCGATAATGGCCGACGTCACCACATCGTCGGTGGAGGCCGGAATGCCCATGCCATTGAGTTTCTCGACCACCTGCGCGCGCGTCTTCATATTCTCGTTGGTGAGAAAGGCGCACCGGATGCCGCGCGCTCTCAGCGCCGCCAACGTCTCGGGCACGCCGGGCAGGGCGTGGTTGCCCCGGGCCACGCACCCGTCAACGTCGAAAATGAAGCCGGCAATGTCGCGGGGTTGCGTCTTCATGATTACATCTCGTGGTGCGCCACTTCCGGCTCGCTGTCCGGGGCCGCGCGCCCGTCACCCTGCCGTTTGCCGTTTGCCGCGCTTCGCGTGGCCGGGAAGAGTTCACTCCAGCGCGACTCGACGCGCTTCTGCACTTCCTTGTCCATCTCGATCGGGATCGGTTTCTCTTTCCATTCGTACGGGATGGTGGCGTCGAGAATGATGCGCGAAGTGATGTCGCGCTGGTCAATGGGCAGCGACGGGTCGAGCGGCGTGGAGCGCCCGCGCTTGATGAACTCCGCCCGCGAGGGGTTGAAACGGAAGCTCAACGCCCACAACACGCGCGGCCAGTCCCACGCATCCACGTCGTCGTCCACCACAATCACGGTCTTGAGGCCGTACGCGCCCATCTCGGTGGAGATGGCGGCGGTGCCCACCTGCGCCGAGTGGCCGGGGTACATCTGCTTGACTGAGATGATGGCCAGGAAACGTCCTGCGCCTTCCGGCGGGCAATAGACCGATTGGATGCCGGGGATGTGCATGGTCTCCAACTCTTGCCACAACGTCGAGCCGTAGGTCAGAGCCATCGTCATGTGTGTATCGGTCACGGCGCGGCCCACCGTAGTAGACCAGAAGATCGGGTCGTTGCGATACGTCACGCAGTTGACCTTGATGAAATTGCGCGGCGTCGTGCCGATGCCCGAATAGTAGCCGGTGTATTCGCCGAAAGGGCCTTCGGGGAGGAAGGCCGCCGGATCCACTTCGCCTTCCACCACGATCTCCGCCGTCGCCGGGATGGGGAGGTCCACCGTCTCGCCTTTCACCACCTCAATGGGCGCGCCGCGGATCGCGCCGGCGAACTCGTATTCGCTGATATGGGCCGGCAAACGGGCCGCGCCCATTAGGAACATCAGCGGATCGCCGCCGATGCAGACCGCGACCGGCATCTTCTCGCCGCGCTCGGCGTATTTCTTGAGCATTTGGTCGGCGTGCTTGCCCTTGATGAACTGCGTGCCCAGCGTCTGTCCGTCCAGCATTTGCAGGCGGTACGTGCCGATGTTCACCCAGCCCGTGTCGGGGTCTTTGGTGATGACGTAGACCGCCGTGCCGAAGTACCGCCCGCCATCCTTTGGGTAAACGTGCGGCACGGGGAACTTGAGCAGATTGATCTGATCGCCCCTGTCTATGTTCTGCTTGCAGGGCGCAGCGCCGGGCGAAGCCACCCACACGGGCGGGACTCGGTTGCGCGTGCGTTTGACCCATTCGCGCATCAGTTCCACCAGGCTGGTGTTCGTCGGCATCTCCATAATCAGGGCCAACCGGTTCGTGGTGGTGCAGGCGCTGGTGAGCACCGGCGTGCTGTAGCCCGAGACGTTCTCGAAGAGCAGGGCCGGGCCGCTTTTCTCTTCGTTAAGTTTGGCGATGTGAGAGAGTTCCAGGCGCCAATCCACCGGAGCCGTGATGCGCGCCAACTCGCCTTCCTCTTCACATTTCTGGATAAAGTCTCGCAAGTCTTTCATGACAATCTCCTCGCTGATCTCAGGGATGGGATCGGTGATGCGTTGGTTCAAACCCCTCATGTGGCCCCGGACTCCGGAGCCGCCGGACAAATTATGCAAGTCGTTTTATGGCGGTCGCTACTCCTCCCTGCGAAATCAAAGCGTTCAATTCGTTCAGGCTGGCTTCCGGCAAATTCCCCTGCTCATCCCATCCCCGCGCCGCGTAATACTCGTCCAGCATGTTCTGGAATTTCTCGCGGTCAATGGAGTGGCCCTTCGTCGCCCGGCCCGGCATGGGGTCGTCGAAGTAGCGTTTGGGCAGCGTGTCGTCGGCGCGCGCCCGGCCAAACTCCAGGTTGATCTGCCGTTCCAGATCGATCACCCGCCGCCCGACTTCGCGCAGTTCAGTTTCGCTGTATTCCAGCCCTGCCGCCGAGCGGATCAATTCGACGAAATGGTCGTAGCCCAACAAGTTCGGCGAGTTGAAGCCGTGGGTGATGAACCGACAAATGCCGATGCAGTCGGAGACGGCGTAAATGTCGTCGTGCCACGCCACCATCCCGGCTTTGCCTTCGTAGGAAGTCGGGTCGGCGCTCGTCTCCACGCCGAAGATTTTCATGCGCACGTCGTCGGGCAGGCGCAGGATGTCGAGCGTCGGGCGGTTGCGCAGGTGATCCGCGCCGCGCGAGGCTACGGCAATACCGAGGGCAAACGATTTGATATAGCGCACGTCGTGGGGATCGGACTGCGGCAAATCCTTGATGGCAATCAAGTAATCGGCGGCCTCGGGCGGGAACAGTTTTTTGGCTTGCGAGCTTTCGGCCAGCACCGCGCCAAAGCCGCGCCGGTGCGCGATGTCTTCAATCAGTTCATGAATCCGCTCGTAATCGCCCCACAGCAACGGGCCTTCCGTCATCTCGTCCGTGATCAGGCCGCGCTGATATAGCTCCATGGCCCAGGCGATAATCGTCCCGGTTGAAGAGGCATCGAGGCCGAGGTCGTTAACGAGGTTGTTGAGAGTGATGACCTGATCGGTTGGGGCGAGGCCGATGTTCGCGCCGAGCAGGCCGATGGTCGAATACTCCGGCCCCTCGCCGCCCAGCGTGTTGCGGTGCCGGCAGTGGACGACACACGAAGTGCAGGCCAGCATTTTGTCGGAATACTTTTCGATCTCCGAGGCCGCCAGCGTGTCTTCAAAAAAATTATCCTGGCTGTTGCGCGTGCGGATTGCGCCGAGGCGGTTGCTCACTTCATACAGGAACGGTGTGCCAACCTTGCCCAGCACCTGAATCACCCGCGACTCTTGCAGATACTTCGTCTGCTCTTTGCGCGCGGCGGTCAATGCGGGTTTGTCGGCCACCGGGATTGGCTCGCCGCCTTTGGCGGCGATGGCTTTGAGATTCTTGCTGCCCATCACCGCGCCCATGCCGCCGCGCCCGGCCGTGTTCTTCAACCCGGTCATCACCGACGCCATTCGCACTTTGTTCTCGCCCGCCGGGCCGATGACGGCGCTCACCGTCCCCGGGCCGTGCGCGGCTTTCAGCATCTCCTGCGCCTGAGGCGAAGTCGTTCCCCACAAGCCGTCGGCGTCACGGATGGAGATGCGGCCGCCCTCGATGAACAGATAACTGGGCCGTTCCGCCTTGCCGAGGATGATCAGCCGATCAAACCCCGCTTTCCGCATGGCCGTCGCAAAGAAGCCGCCGCAGTTCGCGTCGCCGAGGCCGAGACTCTCCGGCGACTTGGCGCTGACGTTGAAGCGGGCTGCGTTCGGGGCAATCGTTCCGGTGAGCAGGCCCGCGCCAAAGATCAATGGATTGGCCGGGTCGAAGGGATCGAGGTGGCGAGGGTCCCCCGCCTGGCGCAGATGTTTGCGGAGGTAGTGCATATTGAGTCCGCGCCCGCCGAGGAAGGCGCGGACAAGCGGCTCCGGCGTCGGGGAGATTTCGGTGCGGCCTGTGGTCAGATCGATCAGGGCTGTCTTCGGCATGCCTTTATCCGTCCATTGCATCTGTCAGCCATTCGGACTAGAATACTCCTATGCCTGACGAAGCCACTGCCTCATCAAAATGAAATGCTTTCACTGTCAAGGCGAGTTGAAACGTAGCAGAGCCGCCTACAGTATCAATCGCCATGGTTACCATATCATCATTGACGACGTCCCGGCATGGGTTTGTTCTCAATGCGGTGAACCGCTTTTCGACGAGAAGCAAGTAAAGGCCATTCAAAGTCTGATCCGGCAATTAGACACCAATATCCCGTTGGTTCTCCAACCCGCCTGACGATTTACAGTCTCCGCCAGACGCCCGCGATGCCGGCGTCGCTGTTTTACCCTCCGCTCACCGGCCACACAACGTAAATCTTCGCGCCGTCGGTCAGGCGTCTATCAGTCCGGGCTTCTTCATCGTTCACGAAGACCATCGGCGTCACTTCGCCGCCGTCCAACTCGCCGGCGAGTGCCGGGTGGCGCTGCCCGACCGCGCGCAACGCGTCGGACACGGTGGCGCCGTCGCCGAGAGCAAGGGTGATTTCCCGTTGCCCGGCAGCGCGCCAGAACGGCTCGCCGAGATGGACGATCACGTTCACCGCGCCGCTCCCGACGGCACTTGCGGCTGGAAGATTGGCGGCAGCAGGAATTCCATATCGTCCTCGCTCACATTCAAGTCCCCGGCGCTCATTCGCAGGCGAAGCACGCGCCCCATGCGGTGAATCTCCTCGTCCGACAGGATGCGGTTCGAGCGTTTGGCGGCGGCCAGAATCTTTTCGATGAAGACGGGATGCGGTTCGATGTCGTGCTTCTTCAACCAGACGCGGACATTGTGATCGCCGGACATCGGCCCGATTTCAATTCCCTGTGTCCGCCCCACCATGCTCGCCGGGACGCCGCAATAAACGCGATCGGCGAGCCATTCGTCTGCTTTGTCGATCGCTTTGGCAATGGCCGCGGCGTGCACGCCCGTTGCCGTGCGGAACGAATCGGCGCCCACCACCGGGTAGTTGAAAGGGATGGGCACGCCGCAGGCGTGCGACACCACCTGGCAGTATTCGGGCAGGCCGCGCAAATCGCGCCGGGCCAAACCGAGCAGATTGAGATTGACCAGCAGAATCTCCATCGGCGTGTTGCCGGAGCGTTCGCCGATGCCCAACGCGCAGGCGTGAACGCGGTCGGCGCCGGCCTCGATGGCGGCCAGGGTGTTGGCGATGTCCAGCCCCCGGTCGCGGTGTCCATGCCAGTCGATCCCCACCGTGGGATCAACTTCATTCACCACGCCCTGAAGGAAGCGTATCAGCGCGTACACCCCGTGCGGGGTGGCATGGCCGACCGTATCTGCCGCGCAGACGCGGTGCGCGCCGGCGCGTATCGCGCACTCGTAGATTTGCTTGAGGGCCTCGGGCTGCGCGCGCGTCGTGTCTTCCGTGACGAACATGACCGGCAGGCCGTGGCTGACGGCGAACGACACCGAGGACTCGGTCAGCCGCAGCAGGGTGCTCACGTCCCAGCCCTCGGCGTATTGCCGGATGGGGCTTGAGCCGAGGAAGATGCAGGCCTCGATGGCGATGCCCGCCTCTTGCGAGGCGTCCACGATGGGCGCGATGTCGGACTCGAGCGTGCGCGCGGCGCTTTGCGGGACAATGGGCATGTGCTGGTTGGCGATCTCTTTCGCCAATATCGTCACGTCTTTTTTGAATCGCTCGCCCGCGCCGCACAGCCCCAGGTCGGCGGCATCGACTTCAAGGCAGCGCATGAGGTAGAGCAAATAAACTTTGTCTTGAATCGAGGGGTGGATCACGGAGGGCGACTGCAATCCGTCGCGGAGCGTTTCGTCGGTGATTAGTATCTTCTTCGTCGGGCGGGGCGCGTCGCCTTTCTCATTCCAGTCGTAGATCATTTCGGAGCCGGTGAGATCAGTCATGGTTGTCTCCTTTCGCCGGTGAGAGCGGGCCGCTGTCCCGGTGGCCGCCCGCCACAGGCTGCATTCCGCTCAACCCGAAAGGGCTCCCAAAATCCGTGGACAGGCGCCTGCCAGCTTGAAATGCGCGCAGGTTCGCCTCTCGATGTTTGGCCGGAATTCTCTCTTTCAAGGTTTCGAGCCAGTCCTCCTCCGGCAGGGCAAGCAGCGCCGACAGCGCGCCGACCATGATCACGTTTGCCATCCGCCCGTCGCCGAGGTCTTTGGCGCAGCGGGATGCCGGAAGCTCGACGACGCGCAGCCCCTTGTGGCGCAGGAAGTCCATGGCGTGATGCGGATACTTCTCCGCCGCATTGGCCACCGAGCCGGGGATAATCTCGTGATCGTTGACGAGCAGAGAGCCTGTGACCGGGTTCAGAAAATCGGCATACCGCAACCCTTCCAGCTTTTCCAATCCCACCACCACATCGGCCTGCCCGGCCCTGACCAGCGGCGAATGAACCGCGTTCGCGTCGCCAAAGCGCACGTGACTCTCGACACTGCCGCCGCGCTGCGACACGCCGTGCACTTCGGTCTGCTTCACATCGTGCCCCGCGCGCACGGCTGTCTGCGCCGTCAACTCGGCAATGAGCAACACGCCCTGCCCGCCAACGCCCGCAAAGATCAAGTTCGTCGTATCCATGCAACTCCTCGACCCGTGGTTAGTGGTTAGTGGTTAGTGGTCACTACCCATTGTCTACTGTCTACTGTCTACTGTCTACTATCTACTATCTACTGTCTACTGTCTACTGGCCCAATAGCCTCCGTCGGGCACACTTGCGCGCACACCGTGCAGGCCGTGCAGTCCAACGTGTCGATGATCGGAAAGCCCTCGGCCGTGCGCGTGATGGCCGGGCACCACACCTTGAAGCACGCATCGCATTTCGTGCACAGCGACTCGTCCACTACGTACGGCGAAGCCGCCCGCTCGGAAAGTTTCATTTCGGGCAGGCGCATGCACGGGCCGCGGGCGATTACCACCGAGGGTTCTCCCTGCAGGAGCGCCGCGCGGATGGCCCGGCCCACTTCTTTGCGCTGCCACGTGTCTACGATCTGAACCTGCTTGACCCCGGCGGCTCGCACCATGGCCTCCAAATCCAGCTTGGGCGCTGGCTTGCCCTTCAGCGTCGTGCCGGCCCCCGGATGCGGCTGCTGTCCCGTCATTCCGGTAGTCGAGTTGTCGAGAATAACCAGGGTCAGGCCGCTGCCGTTGAACACGGCGTCAATCAGCGCCGGGATGCCGGCGTGGACAAAGGTCGAATCGCCGATGATGGCCACCGTGCGTTCGTGCCCGGCCCGCTCCAATCCAAACGCCGTGCCGATGCTCGCGCCCATGCAAAAGGTGGTATGTTCAGCCTCGTACGGCGGCAGCGCGCCCATCGTGTAACATCCGATGTCGCCCGCCACGGTGACTTTCAATTGGCGCAGCACGTCGAACACCGTGCGGTGCCCGCAGCCCACGCAGAACATCGGCGGGCGCGGCAGCATGGCGATCTCTTTGCTGAAATCCTGCATCGGTGCGGTCGGCGTGGCGGCAATGGCCGCAGCGATGCGGTCGGGCGAGTATTCGCCGATGACGCCAAAGGCCGATTTGCCGATCATATTCGTTGCGCCCAGCGCGGCGAGGTGCGACTCGATAAACGCCTCGCCTTCCTCGACGACGTAAACCGTTTCGTGGGCCGCGCAAAATTCGATCAGGCTGCGCGAGGGCAACGGGTGGGTCAGGCCAAGCCGGAAGACGGAGGCCGCGGGCATTACCTCGCGCACGTATTGATACGCAATGCCGCTGGTGACGACGCCGACCGATCCTTTGGCCGCCGCCGCGCCGGGCTGAGAGGCGCGCCACTCGACGCGATTGATCGGCGTGCTCTCGGCAAATTCGCGCAACCGCTCCAACCGCTTCTCGACTTCGGGGCGGCGCAGCTTGCGATAGATCGGCACCGAGAACCGTTTGACGTCGGGGGTGAATTCTTTGCGGCTCACTTCGACGCGGTCACCCAGGGCCACCAATCCTTTGTGGTGCGCCAGGCGAGTGGTGGTGCGCATCATCACCGGCGTTTCGTGCGCTTCCGACAGTTCCAGCCCGAACTCGATGTAGTCCTTGCACTCCTGGGCATCCGAAGGCTCGAGCACCGGCACTTTGGCCATCAACGCCAGATAGCGGTTGTCTTGTTCGTTCTGCGACGAATGCATCCCGGGGTCGTCGGCGGAGATCAGCACGAACCCGCCGTTCGTTCCGGCGTAAGGGAACACCATGAACGGATCGGCGGCCACGTTGAGGCCGACCATCTTCATCGTCACCAGCACCCGCAGGCCGCCGATGGCCGCGCCCATGCCCTCTTCGAAGGCAACCTTTTCGTTGGCCGACCACTGCGCATCCACTTCGGGATACTTCGCGAGGTTTTCGAGTATCTCCGTGCTCGGCGTGCCGGGATACCCGCTGGCGAACTTCACGCCCGCTTCCCACGCCCCGCGCGCGATGGCTTCGTTGCCGGAAAGAAGTTGCTTTGTCATTAGGCTTGTCTCAATTCAAGTATGGGGGTGTGGGCGGTTGGGAGTCTCTCACACCCACACCCCCATACTCCCACACTCCTATACCTCCATACCCCTACACTCATCCCCGCACTTCCACGCCAAGAATCTTCGCCGCGTTCTTCCATAGTATTTTCTCCCTCGTCTCGGCCTTCAGCGGCAAAGCTCCAATGGCCTCCACGTTGCGCCGCAGATAGGGGTTGCCCGGCCAATCAGAGCCGTACACCACTTTGTCGGCCAACCGTTCGAGATCGGGGAAATATTCCAGCAGCTTTTTCCCCGGCAAGCCGGAGATCTCCATATACACGTTCTCGTGCCGCCTCGCCATCCAAAAGGCCTGCGCGTACCAAAACGGCCGGCCGGAATGCGCCATGAGGATCGTCAGCCTGGGGAAGTCGATGGCCACATCGTCGAGATGAAGGGGGTCGCCGTATTTGATCCGCGCCCCTTTGAACACCGACGAGCCGGTGTGCACCAGCATCGGCACGCCCAGCTCTTGCGCCCTGGCGTACAACGGGTACATGCGGCTGTCGTTGACGTAGTGATGCTGGTAAACCGGGTACACTTTAAAACCGCGAAACCCAAACTCCTTTACCAGCCTTTCCAATTCATCGGCCAGATCGTTGACGACAAACGGGTTGAGGCTGGCGAAGGGCAACAGTCGCCCGCGCGGGCCGGCCGGCGGATCGGGCAGGGCATTGGCCTGCGCGCAAAGGTCGGCCACGTACTCGTTGGGCGTGTTGCCCGTGGTGACCGGATTGACCTCCGCCAGCGCCACCGCCCAATCGATGCCGTTTTGTTGCAGGAACGGCCGCAGCCCGGCAGGGGTCAGAACCTCCTGGACCAGCGCCCAAATATCCCCCTTGTATTCATCGCGGATGAACTCCAACACCCACGGGTGCTCGTGCTCCGGACGGGACACGTGAACGTGAACGTCGATTAGCATGGCGTGATCACCGAGCGAATGCCCTCGCCTCGCCGCAACAAATCAAACGCTGAGTTGATCTCTTCGAGCGGGAACCTGGCCGTGACGAGTTCGGCGACCTTGATGCGACCCTGCCGCGCCAGTTCAATCACCCGGGGATAGTCCACCACGCGGCAGCCGAGCGAGCCGACGATTTCGATTTCGCGGAACATCACGCGGCCCGTGACGAGCGACATGGGCTTGTCGGCATAGCCCACCATGACCACGCGACCGCCGGTGCGCACGGCGTTGAAGGCTTGTTCCTGCGTGGCCGGGTTGCCAATGCACTCAAAAGAAATATCGGCGCCGCCACCGCCCGTCAGCTTGCGAATCTCTTTGTCCAATCGTTCCACCGATTTGGAGTTGAGTGTGGCCGCCGCGCCGAATTGCCTGGCCCACGCAAGTTTTTGATCAACGATGTCCACCGCAATGACGCGCGCGCCCACCGCCGCCGCAATTTGCACGCAATTCAGGCCGATACCGCCGCAGCCGATCACCACCACTGCGTCACCGGCTCTCACTTGCCCGCGATTGACCACCGCGTGAAACGGCGTCGTCGTGGCGTCGGCAATGATGGCGCTTTCGACCAGCGGCAGTTCGGCGGGCAAGGCCACCGCTGCATGCGCAGGGTAGGCCACGTATTCGGCATACGCGCCATCGACGTTGCTCCCGATGAAGGTCATGTTCTCGCAGATGTTCTCGCGTCCCGAGCGGCAGAGTTTGCATTGGCCGCAGCCGTACACGGCGGGCAACACCACCCGGTCGCCCTCGCGAAAGGGCAGGGCCGGCCCGTGCCCGGGTGGGGCCACCGCCAGGGCGGCCCCTACCGCCGCCACCGTGCCGGAAGCTTCGTGTCCCAGAATCAATGGCGGCTTTTTGCCCGTCGGCACGCCGTGGTCGAGGTAGCCCAGATCGGTGTGGCACACCCCGCATCCCGCGACCTTCACCAGAATCTCTCCGGCTTTCGGCGTAGGTGTCGCGATCTCTTCGATGGTGAGCGGTTGATGGGCGCCGTGAAAGATGGCTGCTTTCATGTTTTCTCCACAGCTTGAGACGTTCGCGAAGCGCGCAACTTCGCTATTGATTCGCCCATACCGGCGCGCGTTTCTCGATAAACGAAGCTACGCCTTCGTGCGCATCGCCGGTGGCCATAAGCTCGTCGAGGTACAACTGCTCAATCGCCGGCAGCCGGCCGAGCCGCACGGCCCGTTTGCACAGGCGCAGGGCCGCGGCGCTCATTCCGCGCAATTTGCCGATGAGTTGATCGGCCGTCGCATTGAGTTCGCCGGAGGGAACAGCGCGATTGATCAAACCGATGCGCGCCGCCTCCGCTGCGTTCATGGCTTCGCCGGTAAACAGCATCTCCGCCGCCCGCCGGTAACCCACCAGCCCGGGCAGGCGCAGGGCCGCAATGGGGGCCACGGTCGCCAGTTTGATCTCCGGCTGGCCGAAGTTCGCCCCTTCGGCGGCGACGATGAGATCGCAGCACAGCGCCAGTTCGCAGCCGCCGCCCAGCGCGTGCCCGTGCACCACGGCCAGCGTGGGAGTGGGAAAGTCGGCCAGGGTCTGGCACACCCGGTCGAACAACGGGATCATCTCGCCCACTTTGTCGGCGGTATGATCGGCCACGTCCACTCCGGCAGAAAACATGCGGAACGTGCTTTCGGCGCGCAACACCAGCACGCGCGTGGCCTGCCTCGCCGTGTCCTGCGTCGCCGCTTCGAGAGCCGTCGCCAGTTCACGCAACATGGCGATATTGATCACATTGAGCGGCGGCCGCTTGAGCGTCAGCACGCCCGCGCCATCGTCGAGGCGCCAGTCCAAAAACTGAAAGTTCGTTTCGGTCATTGACCTTGCCTCAACCGGCAGCGCAGTCTGCCCGGATTGCCCACAGGCCCCTACAGCGCGGCCTCCGGCTGTTCGTTCTCGACCACGGCCACCTGGTCGCCAAGTTTGTGCAGGCGATGCTGGGCCAACAGCGCCGCCCCCAGCGCGGCCACGAACTGCACCAGTTCGCCCGCCGGCACGTTCACGCTCATGCCCAGTTTTTCCTGCACCACCCGGGCCATCGACTCGAACCGCAGGATGCCCCCCACCAGCGTGAACTCCGGCTCCATCTGCACCCGCCTCATCAACTGCACCGACCGATCCACCAGCGACACGATCGCCCCCTGCATGATGTCCGCCGGGGCGCTGCCCTGCGACAGGCAGTTGATCACTTCCGACTCGGCGAACACCGCACACACCCCGGAGATCGTCACCACCGATTTCGAGGTGACCGCCAGCGGCCCGATTTCTTCGGTGTTGAAACCCATGTACCGCGCCGTCTTCTCCAGGAACGCCCCCGTGCCGGCGGCGCATTTGTCGTTGAGACGGAACGACTTCACTTTGCCCGTCGCATCCAGGCGGATGGCCTTCATCGTCTGCCCGCCCACATCCAGA
>JACRBQ010000057.1 GCA_016213135.1 Chloroflexota bacterium
AAGGATGAAGGATGAAGGATGAAGGATGAAGGATGAAGGATGAAGGATGAAGGATGAAGGATGAAGGATGAAGGATGAAGGATGAAGGATGAAGGATGAAGGATGAAGGATGAAGGATGAAGGATGAAGGATGAGGGAGGAGGGAGGAGAAGATGAAAGCCGAACAACAGGATTTGCGTACGAGGACGAAGCAGTTTGCTCTCCGCATCATTCGGCTCTATGGCGCGCTACCCAATACGGCCGCAGCTCAAGTCCTTGGCAAGCAACTTCTTCGTTCCGGCACATCGGTTGGCGCGCATTATCGTGAGGCCCAGCGTGCAAAGTCTGACGCGGATTTCATCAGCAAGATTGAAGGGGGGTTGCAGGAATTGGATGAATCTGTCTACTGGTTGGAATTGATTGAAGAGGCGGGCATCATTGCCGGGGAGCAACTCAAGCCCCTTCGAGTTGAAGGCGATGAACTGACCGCTATCTTTGTGACTATCGCCAAGAAGGTCAAGAGTAAACGCTAATGCTCGCAATGCATTCATCCTTCATCCTTCCGCCTTCATCCTTTCGATGACCATTGCTTTTCGAAAAATCTGGCGCGATTTATGGAATTACAAAGGGCGCACGCTGCTGGTGGTGCTGAGCACCGCCGTGGGGGTGATGGCGCTGGGCATGAGCCTGGCCAGCGACGAGTTGCTCTCGCGGCAAATGGCGCTGGCGCGCATCGGCGCCCGCCAACCCCATGCCCGGTTGAATCTGTCCCGGCCGATCAACGATGACGTGGTGGCGGCCATTGCCGCCCTGCCGCAAGTGGCCGAGGCCGAAGGCCGCCAAACCGCCCCGGCGCGATGGAAGTTGGGCCTATCCGGCGAATGGCAAAAGGGCCGCCTCACGGCGCCGGCTGATTTCGCCAACCAGCAATTCGACCGGCTGGATTTTCGGGCCGGGCAGTGGCCGGGATCGGACGAGGTGATGCTGGAACAGCAACATCCCGGCTATTACCATATCCCCGGTGTGGGCGGCGTCGTTTACATTGAAGTGAATGACAATGCATACCCGTTGCGAGTGGTGGGCTTGTTGCGCGACCCGTGGGAACTGATGCCCGGCTTCAGCCCGTTCAGCGAACCGGGGTTTTACGTCAGCCGCGACACGATGGAACGGCTGATAGGCACGCGCGATTTCAACCAACTGCGATTCACCATTCCTGTTTACAGCAAGGCCGGGGTGAAGGACGCGCTAGCCGTGGTGGAAGAAAGGCTGAAACGTCTCGGCGCGGCTGCCGCCGTGACCACGTTCTCCTCCGACATTCAAGACCCGCAGGGCACGCAAAACCAAACCGTGCTGGACGGCATCGGCCTGATCCTGCTGGCGATGTCGGTCTTTTCACTGGTGCTGGGCGTGTTTCTCGTCATCAACACCATCAATGCCATTGTCGCCCAGCAGGTCACCCAGATCGGAATCATGAAGACCGTGGGCGGGCTGTCGTCGCAGATCATCACGCTTTATTTGGCGGGCGCAGCAGTGTACGGCGGATTGAGCTTGCTCATTGCCGTGCCGCTGGGCGCGTTGGGCGGGTACGCCCTCTCCACATTTTGGCTGACCGTATTGAACGTGCCGCTGGCCGCGTTTACCGTGTTGCCCAGCGCGTTGGGGGCGCAGGTGGCCGTGGGGCTGGTGGCGCCGCTGGCGGCGGCGCTGTGGCCGGTGTGGCAGGGTGTCAGCATTCCCGTGCGGCAAGCGATTGCCGCCTACGGGTTGGGCACGGGGCATTACGGCGCCGGTTGGCTGGATCGGCTGTTGAGCCGGGTGCAGGGCTTGCCGCGCATGGTCATTCTGGCTCTGCGCAACAGCTTCAGGCGGGCCGGGCGCGTGGCGCTCACAGAAATCACGTTGGTGAGCGCGGGAGCGATCTTCATGATGGTGATGTCCACCGGCGATTCGTTCAATCAGACCATTGATGCAGTGTGGAACAACTGGGGGTTTGACGTGGTGTTTATCTTCAGCGACTTCCGCCGCGTCAGCGAAATACAAGATGCCGTCCGGCCGTTGCCGGGTGTGGCCGATGTGGAAGTGTGGACGTGGATGGAAAGCGAAGCCCACCTGCCGGGCCGCGCCGCTGTGGGCGATCAGTTCGGGGTGCAACTGCGCGGCGTGCCCGACGGTTCGCGCCAGTTTGCCCCCACCCTGCAGGCGGGCCGGCTGCTGGTACCCGGCGACGGGCATGCGCTGGTGCTCAACCAGAAATTGGCGGCCGATATGGGCGTAGGGGTGGGCGATCCGGTGGTGATGGAATACGGCGGCGACCGCGCCGCCACGTGGACGGTTGTGGGCACGGTGTTTGACATTGGCATCAGTGGTCAGCAGACCACGGCGTTTGCGCGGGCCGAAGTGCTGGCCGCCGATCTGCATCGCGCCGGGCAGGGTACCGTGGCGCAGATCGCCACTCAATCGCACGCCCGCGCCACGCAGGACGCGGTGAAGAAGGCGCTGCAAGCCTACTTTGACCGGCGGCATATCAGCGTGGCCTTTGCCACCGGGCGCGAAGAAAACCGCGAACTGGCGGGGGCGCTGTGGGGCGTCATTGGCGGGCTGCTGCAATTGATGACGGTGCTCATGGCGGTGGTGGGCAGCATCGGCCTGTCGGGCACGCTGAGCCTGAATGTGCTGGAACGGCGGCGCGAGATTGGCGTGATGCGGGCGGTGGGCGCGTCGTCGGGCGACGTAGCCTTCATCTTCATGGGCGAAGGTCTGCTGCTAGGCGTGCTGAGTTGGGTGGCAGCGGTGCCGTTGAGTCTGATTGGGGCGCGCTATTTTGTGGCGGCGTTGGGCGAAGCGCTAGCTTTTCCTTTTGCCTATCACTACTCGGTGACCGGGTTGTGGCTATGGCTCGGCATCATTCTCGCGCTCTCGGTGGTGGCCAGTTGGCTGCCGGCCCGCCGGGCCACAACCGTTAGCGTGCGCGAAAGTCTGGCCTACGAGTAGACCGGAAGGATGAAGGCTGAAGCTGATTCTCGCCCGGCATCCTTTACCTTTCATCCCCTTTTGGGAGCAACTATGAAAACTCTGCATCACACACTTTCCATCCCCCTGCTCGTCGCTGGCCTGTTGTTGACTGCCTGCAACGGCGGCGCGGCCACCCCCGCCGGAAACATCCCGCCGGTGGTCGTCGACGATTTTGCCGTAAGCGCCGAAGGCCGCCTGTTGCCGTTGACCTACGCCCAGCTTTCGTTTAGCGCGGGCGGCAAAGTGGCCGAGGTGTCGGTGGCCGAAGGCGACGCCGTAGCGCAGGGCGACTTGATTGCCCGGCTGGAAAACAGCGAGGCGCTGCAGGCCGAAGTGGCCCGCGCCGAGGCCGAAGTTCTCAGCGCCCAAACGGCGCTGGACGATTTGAACAGCGGCGCCGCGCTGATCACCGCTCAAGCCGAACTGGCTGTGGCCAACGCCCGCGAGGCGCTGGATCAGGCCCAGCGCCACCTCAGCGGTTTGAAAAATCCCGATGTCAAATATTATCAGGATCGGGTGAAGGACGCGCAGGGCGCGCTGGCGACCGCGCAGGAAAATACCGTCGTCCTCGATATCGGTTCGCTGCAAGCCTCGCTGCAAGCGGCCAACGACGGCCTCAAAGCTGCGGGCGACCGCCTGGGCGCAATTCAAACCGCCATCGACAGTTGCGCCACTTGCGACCCTAACCGCGCCGTCACCGTGGATGGTTATCCGCAAACGTTGAGCGACGCGCAGGACGCGTACAACAGCATAGCTAACACCGCGCGGTCACTGGAAATACAACTCGCGCAGGCGCAGCGCGGCAACGCCGACGCGGTTGAGGTTGCGCAAAAGCAACTGGACGACGCGCAGAAGAATCTCAACGCCGCGCTCGGCGCTCCCAATGCTATCAAGCTGCAAATGGCTCAGGCCACCGCCGACCTGGCCGCCGCCGCGTTGAAAGATGCCGAGGCCAAATACGGCAAAGTGCAATCCGGCCTCGACCCCGATCAACTGGCGCTGGTCGAGGCGCGCCTCAACACTGCCAAGGCCGCCCGGGTCGCCGCGCAGGCCGCGCCGGCTCGCCTGGAATTGCGCGCCCCGTTCGCGGGCACGGTGGCCGCGCTCAAAGTCAAAGTTGGCGAGCAAGCTTCCCCGGGGCAACCCGCGGCCACCGTGGCCGATTTCTCGTTGTGGATCGTCGAAACTGACAATCTCACCGAGATCGAAGTGGTCAAGATCAAAGAGGGGCAGCAGGCCACGGTGGTGCTCGACGCGCTGCCTGATGTCGTTTTGCAAGGCACGGTCGTCGCCATCAGCTCGTTGTTTGAGGAGAAGCGCGGCGACGTCACGTATACTGTGAAGGTGGCTCTCGTCGAGGGCCACCCGCTGGCTCGTTGGGGCATGACCGCAGTTGTGACTTTTGGGAGATAACATGGCAGATCAAATCGGCTTCATTGGATTGGGGATCATGGGACGGGGGATGACTCGCAATTTGATAAAAGCGGGTTTCCCGGTGACGGTTTGGAATCGCACCCCCAGCCGCATGGCTGAGTTGGCCGCCGAGGGCGCGGGCACCTCCACCAGCCCCGCCGATCTCGCTTCGCGGTGCGACGTGATCATCCTGTGCGTCAGCGACACGCCCGATGTGCAAGCAGTCATCACCGGCGAGCACGGCGTGCTGCACGGCGCGCGGCCCGGCTCACTGGTGATCGATATGAGCACCATCAGCCCCCATGCCACGCGCGATCTGGCGGCGGCGTTGGCGGCCAAAGGCGTGGCCATGCTCGACGCCCCGGTGAGCGGCGGCAGCGAGGGCGCAGCGCGCGGCACGCTGGCGATCATGGTGGGGGGCAAGACCGAGGACGTGGCCCGTGCCATGCCCGTGTTGCAGGCGATGGGCAAAACGATCACCCACGTGGGCGATCACGGCGCGGGGCAAACGGTCAAACTGGTCAACCAGATTCTGGTGGTGGGCAACGCGCTCGCCATGTGCGAGGCGCTGCTGTTCGCCAAAGCGGGCGGGCTGGATTTGCAAAAGACGCTCGACGCCGTCAGCTCCGGCGCGGCGGGAAGCTGGATGCTGAGCAACCGTGGGCCGCAGATCATCAAGCGCGACTGGCGGCCCGGCTTCACCATTGATTTGCAGCAGAAAGACGTGCGGCTCATCCTCGACGCGGCAGATCAACTGGGCGTGCCGATGTTGGCGACCAGCCTGGTGTTCAACCTTTACCGTGTGCTGCAAACCGATGGCCTGGGGGCCGAGGGCAACCACGCGTTGGTGAAGGCGCTGGAAAAACTGGCCGGCATTGAAGTGAAGCAATGATTTTTTCGGACACATGCTGAGTCTCTACCTGCACATCCCCTTCTGCGCGTCCAAATGCTCGTACTGCGACTTCAACGCGTACGCGGGCATGAGCGATCTCATCGCGCCGTACGCGCGAGCGCTGGCGAAAGAAGTGAGGATGGTGGGGGAGGCGGGTGGCCCCGAAGGGGCTGGGGAGAGGGGTGAGGTTCACACCCTTTTTTTCGGCGGGGGCACGCCCTCGCTCACCCCGCTGGACTCGATGGCGGATATTTTTTCGGCCATTCGCGAGTCGTTCGCCCTCACCGACGATTGTGAAGTGACGCTGGAGGCCAACCCCGGCACGGTGGATCTGGCTTACCTTGAAGGTTTGCACGCGCTGGGAGTGAACCGGCTGAGCTTCGGCGTGCAATCGGCGCAGGCCAACGAGTTGTCGCTGTTCAACCGCATTCACACCTTTGACGAGGCTTGCGAGACCGTGCGGCTGGCGCGGCAGGCCGGGTTCGACCGCCAGAGCTACGGCGTGAATCTCGATTTGATCTACGGCATCCCCGGCCAAACGCCGGAGCGGTGGAAGGACACGCTGGCCCGCGCGCTGGCGCTGGAGCCTGAGCATCTTTCGCTGTACAGCCTGTCGCTGGAATTCGGCACGGCCATGCGGGCGTGGGTGCAGCGGGGGTTGCTGCCCGCGCCCGATAACAACGTGGCCGCCGATATGTACGAGTGGGCCGACGCGGAACTGGCGCGGGCGGGGTTTGAGCAGTATGAAATTTCCAATTGGGCGAGGACTAAGGATGAAGGTGGAAGGATGAAGGATGAAATTCAGTGTACTATCCTTCCGCCTTCATCCTTCCGCCTTCCAGCTTTCGCCTGCCGCCACAACCTGCAATACTGGCGCAACGAGCCGTATCTGGGTTTTGGCGCGGGCGCGCACGGGTGCATCAGCGGATTCCGCTATTCCAATGTGTTGTCGCCCGCCGCTTACATCCAGCGAATCGAATCCGGCGAAGCCCGGCCGTTTCCGCTCTCGCCGGCGCTGGCCGAGGCCACCCCGGTGGACGTAAAAACGGCGATGGACGAAACGATGATGCTGGGCTTCCGGCTGACGCGCGAGGGCATCCCGGCGGACGCATTTCGCGCGCGATACGGCGTGGGCTTCGACGAAGTTTACGCCCGCGAGTTGCGCGACTTGACGGGCAGGCAGTTGATTGAGGTGGGGGCCGACCGGGCGCGACTCAGGCCCGGGGCGCGGCTGGTAGCCAACCGTGTGTTCGAGAAGTTCGTTTGAGGGGGCGGGCCTGCTATTGGTTGCGTCCCAGCAGTTGCAGGGTCAGATCGTGTAGAGCCTCACCGGCCTCGCCGGTAGGTCCCGCGGCAGCCAGGTTTTCGAGGGCAATGTCCGCGTGGTGTTTCTCTTTTTCTTCACTGTACGCCCGCGCGCCACACGCTTCGAGCATGGCAATGATGCCGCGCACGTCCTCGTCGGCCACGGCCGGGGTTTGATAGGCGGCGCGCAGGGCAGGGTGGTGGTCGAGGCCGAATAATACCGGTAGCGTCTTTTTGCGTGTGAGGATGTCGGTGGCCGCCGATTTGCCCGTGACGCTGCTGTCGCCCCAGATTCCCAAAATATCATCTCGAATTTGAAACGCCAGCCCGAGGTGCCGCCCGAACTCGCGGTAGCGGGCGCGAACGGCGGGCGGGCGGCCCGCGGCCAGCGCGCCGCTTTCGGCAGCGGTGGCAATGAGCGAGGCGGTTTTGCCCTCGATCATTTGCAGGTAGCGCCCGGCGCTCACGTCGCCCTGCGTCTCAAAAGCCATGTCGTGATGCTGGCCCTGCGTCAGATGCAGGCAGGTAGTGTCCAACAGTTGAAACGCTTCCATAGTGACGGCCGATGGCAGGCCACGCTGGCGCGCGCGCTGGATGGCAAGGTGGGCATAGGTGAATAAGGCGTCGCCGGCGTTGATGGCCTGGGGCTTGCCCCACAGTTTCCACACGGTGGCTCGCCCCCGGCGCAACGGGCTTTCATCCTGTATGTCGTCATGCACCAGCGAGAAGTTGTGGATCAGTTCCACCGCGGCGGCAAAGGG
>JACRBQ010000058.1 GCA_016213135.1 Chloroflexota bacterium
CCACATGGACGAGGTCGGATTCATGATCGTGGGCCTCGACAGCGATGGCCTGCTCAAGTTTGAGGCCGTGGGCGGTCTCGACGATCGCATCCTCCTCGGCAAGCCGGTATGGGTCGGCGCAGACAAACTCCCCGGCGTCATAGGCATGAAGCCCATCCACCTCGTCAAAGCCAACGAACGCGACACCGTGGTCAAGATCGATTCGCTGCGGATCGATATCGGGGCCACCAGCCGCGAAGCGGCGGCACGGCAGGTGAAGGTGGGCGACCGGGCCGCGTTCGCCACTCCGTTCATGAGCCTGGGCACTACCGTGCGCGGCAAAGCCCTCGACGACCGGTTGGGGTGCGCCACCCTCATCGAAGTCCTGCGTGGCGGGCCCTACCCGGTGGAACTCATCTGCGCCTTTACCGTGCAGGAGGAAGCCGGGCTGCGCGGCGCGCGCGTGGCGGCCTTCAAAGCGCAGGCCCATGCCGCCATCATCATCGACGCCACCCCGGCCAACGACCTGCCCACGCCGGACGACGAAGAAAACACGGCCTACAACACTTACCTGGGTCGCGGCCCGGCCATCTATCTTTTCGATAAGGGCGCCATACACGACCAAAGACTGATCCGGCACATGCAAACCACTGCCGAGAAGGGCGGCATCCCCTATCAATTCCGGCAGCCGGGCGGCGGCGGCACCGACGCCGCGGCCATTCAGCGCGCCCGCGCCGGAGTGCCCGCCGTTTCCGTGTCCGTCCCGGCCCGATACATCCATTCGCCCGCCGCCCTGGCCGACACCGAAGACATTCGCAACACGGCCCGGCTGGTGCGCGCCGCGCTGGAAAGCTGGGATGCGAAAGTGTTGAAGAGATGAGGCGTGACTCGTGAGGCGTGACTCGTGACCTATGCGATTTCACGCCTCACGCCTCACGTTTCACGTTTGAAAACATGAAACCTCTAATCAAAAAACTTGTCGACTCTTACGGCCCCTCCGGCCACGAAGCTCAAATCCGCGATCTCATTCGCGCCGAAATCAAGGGCCTGGCCGATTACACCACCGTGGACCCGCTCGGCAACCTCATTGCCGTATTCCGCAAAAAGG
>JACRBQ010000059.1 GCA_016213135.1 Chloroflexota bacterium
GGCCTGCCAGCCCGGCCCGGCGGAGGCGGTGTTGAGGTAATCGGTGAGGAAAGCGTTGTCGTACAGGTCGGTGCGGCCATCGACGTAAACGGGCGTTTGCGGGTACAAGGCCCACGTGAGGTAGCCGCCGAAGTTGTACGAATTGAACATGAGTCCCGGCGGTGGGTTGGCCCGGAGGTATGCGGCGGCCCCCACGGGCGAGGCGCCGGTTACGGCGTCCTGCGTAGCGGCAGGCAGAAGGGGCAAGGCGGCTTTGGCGGCAGCAGCCAGCGCGACCGCGACCACGATGGCCCAATTCAGAATCAAAAACGTCCGAGCCGGACGTGCCGTGTTTTCACTGAGCCGTAGGGCGGGCGCGCGGGCCTGCAGCTCGGCGATGGTCGCATCCCCGTGCAGCATGAGGATGGACGCGGCCACTACGGCGAACACGGCGATGTTGCGCCCGGCGAGGAGGGCAAGCGCGCTGAAGGCAGAGAAGAGGAGGAAGTCGGTGAGGCTGAGGCGGCGGCGCGAGAAGCCGACCGCGCCAAACGTGGCGAGCCAGAGGAGGATGAATACTTGCGTTTCGCGGGCGTGGAAATTGGGCGATTGCCATTCTTGAATGTAGTTCTGCAGCACGCCGATGGACACGGTTTTGAACGGGTAGAGCAGCATGGCCGGGCCGTAGGGGTTGAGGCACGCGGCGAGGACGCAGGCCAGCCCTGTGCCGCCGAGCCACGCTGCATCCCTTATCCGTTGAACGCGCAGCGGTTCAATCCGTTGATGAAACAAGCCGGCCAATGCGCCGACGAACACGACTGTCAACAAAATAAATCCAATCGCAAACCCGCCGTGCAGGTTGACCCATGCGATCATCAGCACGGGCAGCAGCCACAGGCGGTTGACACCGCGCCGGCGGTAGTCGAGTAGGATGGCGTTGAACACCGCGGCCAGCAGCATCGATACGATTTGCGGGCGAGCCGACCAATAAACGGCAGAGGCCACGGCGGCCAACAGAGTGACGAAGATACGCAGGTACGAGCCGCCCGCGCCGGAGCGATAGACGAAGAAAAACGTGAGCCAGACGACGAGGGCAGTGGCGAGGTTGAGCGCGCCGTAGCCGCCGAGGCGGTAGAGCGCGGCCATGGCGATTTCGGTGAGCCACGAGTGGTTGATCCACGGCTGGCCGAGGCGAGTGTGCGAGAAGGCGTCGAAGTTGAGCAGGCGATGGGTATCGAGCATCCACGTCCCGGCGCGCAGATGCCAGAAGGTGTCGGAGTCGACGGCGACGCGCATGGCCATGGCGAACAGGCCGATGAAGAAGATGGCGACGGCGAGGCGGCGGGTGGTGAGCGGCATGGGGCGGCGGGTTAGGGTTGGGGCGAGAGGTCGAGTTCGGCGGGCGTGACTTTGCGGGAGAGACCGTAAAAGATGTGAAAGTCGCCGAGGGTCGTTTCGCTGAAGGTCACGCCGAGGGCGGGGAACTGTGCGCGCAGCCGGTCATCGAGCGCCGGGTGGCGCGTGGTGACGTAGGCGGCGCGGGAGCTGGCAGCCACGGCTGCGGCATAGGGTGGGTAGCGGTCGTCTCGGCGGGTGTAGCTGAAGTTCGGGTGGTAGGGCAAGGCCGCCGAGTAGAGAAGCTGTTCGTTCGAGAGAAAGGCCATCGGGAACTCAACCCAATAATTGGTGTAGCCGCGCGTTTCGCCGTGTGTTCGCAGGAAGTCTATCACGGCTGGCAGGTCGCGCTGATCCACTTGCGCCACGGCGTCGAACTGGGTGGTGAGGCCGGGCGGAAAGGCCCGCGCGGATTGCAAGGTACCCCACAGATTGAAAACAATCAGCCCGGCCAAAAGCGCTATCGCCCAACGGGGGCGCTCGCTCCACACCCGGCGCAGCAGGTCGCCGGTGAAGAGGGCCAGCGGCGCGGCCAGCGGCAAAAAGTATCGCCCGGAAGGATCGGCCCCAAAGGGCGTGAGCACAAAAGCACCCAGCGCGGTGAGGCCCACGCCGAACAGCATGGCCTTCTTCCAGTCCCGCCGGGCCACGTGAGCCGCCCACCCCGCCGCGCCGAAGAACAGCGGCAGCGCCAACGGCCACAGTGGCAGGGCCAGCCAAGTCACTCCCCACGGCGGGCGCAGCCCGGCGATGACGGGCAGGCCGAGGACGACGAGGCTGAAGAGGTGCAGGGCGATGTTGCCCAGCGGCCCATGCGCCGACGCACCCGCGATGGCCGAGCCGCCGAGTTCGCTGAGGGCCGCCGCGCCGCCGGAGGCAGCCGCCCACCACCACGGGGCGCTGCCGAGGGCAAACCCAATGATTGCTGAGAGATGTTTCACCGCGAAGGCGCGAAGAACGCGAAGGAAAACCAAAAGAAACTTAGCGCCCTTCGTATCTTCGCGGTAAGAATTGGGCGCAATCAACGCCACGGCAATCGGCAGCAGATACACGCCCAGCAAGCCGAAGCCCCAAAAGCCAAACCCGGCCAGCGCGCCGAAGAGCAACCATTCCACGGTGGAGCGAACCCCTGGGGTCGCCCCGGCGCTGCCGCGCAAGCGAACGGCCCACAACAGCAGCCCGTTGCCGATGAGCAAAGTTTCACCGTAGCCGCCGAGGGTGGCAGTGGTGTAAAGGGTGACGAGCACGGTCGGGATGGCGAGTAGCAGCGCGGCGGCGGTGGCGGCCCAGCGGTCGGCAAATATCTTCAGCCCCAGGGCATAGGTCGTAGCTATCGTCCCCAAATAGAGCAGGCTCTGCACCACGCGCGCCGCCGCCACCGAAGGGCCGAACAGCGCAAACGCCCCGGCGATGAGCCAGGCGTCGAGGCTGCCGAGGTAGGCCTGCCCGTAAAAAAACACCGGGCGCTCGCCCTGCAAAATGTGCCGCGCCATCAGGGCCACCACCGCCTCGTCGGCGTTGAAGGGGACGACGTTCATCGCCAACAACGCGGCTTTGAGCGCGGCGGCCACTGCCAGCGCAACAAACAGCCCGCCGTTATCCCGTATAATCCGTTTTATCCGGTCCATCCGTTGAGGAAAAATGCGCCCCCGACTTCGATCATTCATCGTTCACCCGCACTGCAACCGCGCGCAGTGCGGTGCAGGTCGTTCACCATTCATCGTTCTCTTCACTCTCGCCGTGCTCCTGCGCCTGCTGCCCGGCGAGCGGATGATTGACGACGCCTACATCACCTTTCGCTACGCCCGCAACCTCGTGGCCGGGCTGGGCTTTGTGTACAACGCGGGCGAGCGCGTGCTGGGCACCACCACGCCGCTCTACACCCTGCTCATGGCCGGGCTGGCGTTCGTGCTGCGCTCGCAGAACTTCCCGGCCATTGCCGTGTGGGTCAACGCGCTGGCCGACGGCTTCACCTGCGCGCTGCTGATTCCGTTGGGCGAAAGTTTGAGCGGCAACAAATGGGTGGGCGCAGCCGCCGGACTGCTGTACGCCGTGGCCCCCTTCAGCGTCGCCTTCGCCGTCGGCGGCATGGAAACGTCTGTGTTCGTTTTGCTGCTCATCCTCACCGCATTCCTATACCTGCGTCCTAATTCCGCGCCCGCACCCCGACACCCCCACACACCGCTCTGGCCCCTCACCGCCGCCCTCGCCCTTCTCACCCGCCCCGATGCCCTCATCTTCATCGGGCCAATCGTATTAGCCTATGGCATATCGCTGGCGCCATATCGCTTATGGCCCCACGCCACACGAGTCACGAGTCACGAGTCATCCGCGTACTCCCACACCCCCATACTCAAATCCACCATCTTCTTCCTCGCCCCGCTCCTCCTCTGGTTGGCCTTTGCCGCACTGTACTACGGCTCACCGCTGCCGCACTCCATCGCCGCCAAAAGCGCAGCTTACCATCTGCAACCGCTGGAAGGCTTCGTGCGCCTGTGGCAGCACTACAGCACACCGTTCTTCGAGCAAGCCACGTTTGAAAAGATTCCCTTCGGCAACTACTGGCCGCTGCCGGGATTAGCCATCTATCTTTCGCTCTTCCTCATCGGCGCACTGGCCTTCGCCCGCCGGGATCGGCGCAGCCTCGCCGTCACCGCCTACCCCCTGCTTTACTTTGCCACTTTCGCCCTCGCCAACCCGCTCATCTTTCGCTGGTATCTCACGCCGCCGCTGCCATTTTATTTTCTCGGCCTCCTCGGCGGTGTATCGCAGATAGCTGATAGCGTATCGCATATGGCCGCTTCGCGTCGCAAATTGCAGCCCGCCGACTCGATACCCCGCACCCCCACACTCCCACACTCCCAAACGTTGTTCATGCTCCCTTGCCTCCTCTTCCTCTTCTTCTCCCTCCGCGCCTGGACTCTCACGCCCGATCACGGCCCGCAGCGGCCCGCGCCGCAAATGGCGTGGTTCAAACTTGAAGAACTGTATACGCAAGTGGGAAAAGAACTCGCGCCGGAGATGTCACTGGAGGCCGTGATCGCGGCGGGCGACATTGGCGCGCTGGGATACTTCTCCGGGGGGCGCATCCTCGACACGTTGGGGCTGGTGTCGCCACAGTCCAGCGCCTACTACCCCCTGCCCCCCGCCCAACTCGTGATCACCTACGCCATCTCCGCCGACCTCATCGCCGACCGCAAACCCGATTACGTCGTCTTCCTCGAAGTCTACGGACGGCGCACCCTGCTCACCGACCCGCGATTTGCGAGAGATTATACCCTTCGGCAAAAAATCCCCACCGACATTTACGGCAGCGACGGGATGCTGGTGTACAAGCGAAACGTTACTCCCGCACCGTCGGAAGTGAACCGCGATAAATCAACAGGCCAAGCGGAAGCAGAATCGCCGCGCGGATGAAAATAGAACCGTTGGCATTGATCGCGGGAATGGAGGCGGCCACGTAGCCCCACCAGGGAAGTGGAAACGCCAGCAAAGTGAGCAAGCTGTACGCCGGCGAATACGGCGAGGCCAGCGCGTTGGCGGCCAGCACGAGCAGCAGCCGCGTCTTCCGATTTGTCGGAGTCAGTACCGCGGGAGCAAACAAGGCTAGCGCCAGCGGACCGATGATCGGCCACAGCGAGACGCCGATGGACGCAGCCACCCCGTTATCCGCAGCGACGACACGCGGTAGAAAATCCAACGGCCATAACCCCCAATTGACAAACGTCCAGCCGATCGCTACCGCCGGAAGCCAGCACGACTGGAAACGCGCTTTCCACGTCGGCGTCCAGAGAAAATATAGCAGCGCCGGCACGAAACCGATCTGCGGTTTGATCGCGAGCAGAACGTAGGCGATGCCGAGCAGGCCGAATTTCTCGCGCCGCAGCGCATACCAGCCTAATGCAGCGCCAAAGCATACCAGCGGCTCAAACTGCCCGTAGGCCAACATCCAAATGCCGGGGTACGAAAGCACGATCAAGATCGGAGAGCCGCCGAGCATCCGCGCCGAGGCATACAGCGCGATGAGCATGAGCGCCATGAACACGACGAAGCCGGCATGCGCGCCCAACAGCGCCACCGGCGCAATGAGCGGAAGCACAAACGGCGGGTTGGCAAAGTTGGGGCGCAGTTCCCATGGCGCGTGGACACCCCGCAGCCAATCGAGCGCGGCAGGGGCGTAGGTTTTTCCCCAATCGGTTTCCTGGTTTGGAAGAGCCGGCAGCATGATCAACATGGCGATGCTCACGCCGATGTAAGCCGTCAGTTCAATATGCGGAAGGTTGCGGTAGCGTTCGAGGAGATGCTTTAGCGGCGCCGGGAGGAAGCGGTCCAGAGACATGATTTATTCGATCCGACACCAACACATCAACATCTCCAGCCCCGTCAGGGTGTATGTGAATCGCTCTGTCGTCCAATGAGCATTCGGCGGCAGCAGCGACTCCAGCGCGCGTTGTGTGCGAATTGCCCCGCCTCGATCAAACTTGCGAGTAATGTGGGCCGCCGGCCGCGCCCACGGGCTCGCGGGCCACACACTATCCATTACCACCACTTTCCCGCCTCTCCGGCATACGCGACTCATCTCTACAATGACAAGCGCCGCCGCGGCGTCTGAAAGGTGATGCAGCACGCCTACCGACCAGACTTGATCAAAAGACGCGGACGAAAACGGCAAATCCGTTCCCGATCCGAGAACGCCTGCGCGCAGCGAGGCGCGGCTTCGCAAAAGGTAGGCCTGGCGGATGTCGAGCCCCACGGGGTGGCGGCCTGCTTTGAGCAACCACGACTCTGGCCCGCAGCCCACGTCCAGAATCAAATCGTCGCCGTTGTCGGAAAACTGCGCCTTGACTTTGCGAGTCAGAGCGAACTGCGCTCCCGGGGCGGTCGCGATTTGGACTGCTTCGTAAAGGGGCGGCCAATCCACGAGGCGGTAGAGCGCGCTCCAACCGCGAATCGATCCTCGTTCCATGTTCATCCGCGTTCATCCGTGTCTATCCGCATCCAATTCCGCCGACAGCATTTCTTCGATCACATAACGGGGCCGCCGCCGCGATTCGTCGAGCGCGCGCCACAGATATTCGCCCAGCGTCCCCAGCATGAGCATCTGCACGCCGCTCATCGTCAACACCACCACCATCAGCGACGACCAGCCCTCCACCGGCCGCCCGGCGACCACATTGGCGATCACCACCGCCGCGTAAACGAACCCCAGCACGGCTGCCATGAAACCGGCGACCGACATGATCCGTATCGGCAGATAACTGAATGACGTTACCGAGTCGATAGCCAGCTTCAACTTCTTCTCCAGAGTCCACTTCGAGCGCCCATGCCGGCGAGCCTGTTTGGCGTATCCGACAAACGCCTGCCGGAATCCCATCCAGGTGATCAGCGCCAGCAGGCTGGCGTTGCTTTCGGGAAATTCGCGGACAGAATCGATTACCCGCCGATCCAGCAGAAAAAAGTCGGCGCCCTGCTCCGGCATTTCTTTGATGCCTACCACTTGCCGCATGATCGCGTAATACAGCCTCGCAAACAACTTTGTCGAAAAGCCCTCGCCTTCGCGCGCGGCGCGGACTGCCCATACCACATGCGCCCCGGCCCGCCACTCGGCCAACAGCGTCAACACCGCCTCCGGCGGATCCTGCAAGTCGGCGGCCAGCACGGCGGCGCACGCGCCGCGCGCGTGGTGCAGGCCGCAGGCGATGGCGGCGTGCGATCCAAAATTACGCGAGAGCCGCACGCCGCGAACGCGCGCATCCCGCCCGATTAACTGCCGCAGCGCCGCCGGAGTCGAATCGGTCGAGTGATCGTCCACCACGATCCATTCCCACTGCACTTCGGCAGAATCAAATGTTGACTTCAATTGCTCGTGCAGTGCAAGAAGATTCTCCGACTCGTTGTACGCCGGAGAGACGATCGTCAGCAGGAAATCATCCGTTTGAATCCGTTGCATCCGTGATCAACCTATCGCCTCTCGCACCGCCTCAATCACATAACCCTGCTCGTCGTCCGTCATCTGCGGATAGAGCGGCAGCACCAACCCGCAATCCGCAACGTGATCGGTGACGGGCAGGCGCGGCGCGTGGCGAGCGTAGCGAGTATACAGCGGCTCGCGGTGGCAGGCCATCACGCCGCGCCGCGTGGCAATGCCTTTGGCAAGAAGCTCGCTCATCACCGCCTCGCGCGGCTTCGCCCCTTCGAGCAGAATCATATACGACTGATACGTGTGCGTCCCTTCGGGATCCGCAGGCGGAACGATTCCGGGGATCGCGCCGAGATGCTCCGTGTATCGCGCGGCCAATTCGCGCCGCTTCACCCTGATCCCATCCAGCCGTTTCATCTGCGCCACGCCGAGCGCGGCCTGCATATCGGTCATGCGGTAGTTGTAGCCGAGTTCGACGTAAGACTCAATAATGATCTTGTCGGCGGCGTGGCGTTGTTCGGCGGAAACAGACATGCCGTGCGTGCGAAGCCTGCGGAGGGTTTCGGCCAGATCGCCGTCGTCCGTCGTGATCATGCCGCCCTCGCCCGTCGTCACCGACTTGCGCGGATGAAAACTGAAGCACGTCGCGCGGGCCAGGGCGCCGACCCTTCTGCCGTGATAGGCTGCGCCCAGCGCGGGGGCGGCGTCGTCGGCCACAATCAAGTGATGCCGCGCCGCAACCGCATTGATGGCATCCATATCGGCGGCGAGGCCGATTTGATGCACCGGCATGATCGCTTTCGTGCGCGGCGTGACGGCAGAAGCAACCGCATCGGAATCGAGATTGAACGTGCGGGGGTGAACCTCGGCGAATACCGGCACTGCGCCCACGTACCGCACGGCGTTGGCAGTGGCAATGAACGTGAGCGAGGGGACGATTACTTCGTCGCCCGCGCCAATGCCCAGCGCGCTCAGCGCCAGATGAAGCGCGGTCGTGCAGGATGAAACGGCCACCGCGTGCCGCGCCCCGACGTATTCGGCGACAACCTTTTCAAACTCTGCCACGCGCGGCCCCTGCGTAAGCCAGCCGGAGCGCAGGACGGACAATACGGCCTGCTCCTCTTCTTCGCCAATCACGGGCCGGGTGAGAGGGATGTTCATTTGATCTCCGCTCGCCATCTCAACAAACGCCCCAAACCCTCTTCCAATGAAACTTGCGCTTCGAAGCCCAACGCCTCTCTCGCGCGGCGCACGTCGGCCAGGCGGCGCGGCACCGGATTCACCTTTCGCTCCGGCTGGTATTGGATGGGCAGGTCGGCGTTCATCGCGCGGAGCAGAGCTTGGGCCAACTGCTTGAGACTCACTTCTTCACCTCGGCCAATGTTGAAGGCCTCGTCTGTTACATCGGCCTCGGCGGCCAGCACGTTGGCGCGAGCCACGTCCTCCACAAAAACAAAATCCATCGTCTGCGACCCGTCGCCAAAAATGATCGGCGGCAGGCCGGCTTCGATGCGATCCATCCAGCGCACCAGCACTTCGGTATACGCGCCGTGAATATCCATGCGCGGGCCGTACACGTTGAAGTAACGCAGCGCGGCATAGCGCAGGCCGCGCGTATCGTTGAAAGAGCGGAGCATGCCCTCCAAAGCCAGCTTGCCCGCGCCATACAGCGTGCGATTGTCGTAGGGATGATGAGATTCGGCGGTGGGGAACTCCTGAGCCAAACCGTACACCGAGGCCGACGACGCGGCGACCACTTTCTGCGCGCCGGCCCTCGCCGCCGCTTCGATCACGTTGAACGCGCCGTCGAACATCACCTCCAACGCCTCGCGCGGCTCGGCGGCGCAGTGCGTGATTCGCAGCGCGGCTTGATGGAATACGAAATCTACGCCCGCCATCAAATCGGCGAGCAGATCGCGGTCGCGGATATCGCCTTGCACGAAACGCAGTTCGCCCAACTGCCGGGCGCGAGAAAGATTTCCGACCCGCCCGCGCACGAGGTTGTCCAGCGCGATAATCTGCGCGCCGCGCGCCGCCAGCAGATCGGCAATGTGCGACCCGATGAACCCTGCGCCGCCGGTGATCAATACAGTCTTGCTGCGCCAGTCCATTTCTTTACCTGCGTTCATCTGCGCCCACATTCTTTGCCCATTCTTCAATTTCACCCCGAATGTCCCGCGCCACCCTGGCCGGATTACCGGCCACGAGCGAATACGGCGGAATAATCATATGTTCCGGCACCACCGCGCTCGCGCCGATCACGCTGTGATGCCCGATCTTCGCGCCGCGCAAGATCGTCGCGTTCTCGCCGATGAAAACGTAATCGCCAATCTCCACAGGAGATCGATCCACCGCGTTGTATCGGCGCTCGGTCACACACCGCCGAACAGTGGAATGTGTGATGATGTGAACACCGCACGAAATGTCGCACCCTTGACCGATCTTCAACCCGCCCTGGCCGTCAAGCACCGTGAACGCGCCGATCCAGCACCCCTCGCCGATTTCCGGCTCGCCGATGATCCAGGCGTGCGGGTTGTAAAGATTCTGCGGAATACCGTGCCAGTCGTTCATGGAGACTCCGTGAAAGACCCGTCAGGTCTCTCTAATCACTTCCGCCACTCTGGCGATCTGCTCGCCGGTCAGCTCGGCGTACATCGGCAGGGAAAGCGCTTCGCGGGCGGCTCGTTCGGCGTATGGAAAGTCACCTTCGCCAAAGCCCAGATCGCGGTAAGCCGGTTGCAAATGCACGGGCGTCGGGTAGTGAATGCCCGTCCCCACGCCTTCCGCTTTGAGGTGCGCCATCATCGCGCCACGATTCTGCGTGCGGATGGCGAAGATATGCCATACGTGTTTGGCATACGGCATTTCTTCCGGCACGCCGACCGGCACGCCCGCGAGCCGCCGCGAATATTCGACGGCGTGCGCGCGCCGCGCCGCCGTCCATTCGTCAAGATGCCGCAGTTTCACCCGCAGTATCGCGCCCTGTATGCCCTCCATACGATAGTTGTATCCGACCAGCGCATGCTCATGTTTTTTGCTTTGCCCGTGATCGCGCAACATCTTGATGACATTCACGTAATCGGGATCGTTCGTCACCACCGCCCCGCCCTCGCCGTACGCGCCCAGGTTCTTGCCGGGATAAAAACTGAAACACGCGATGTCGCCGAGACCCCCGGCCCGGCGGCCTCTGTATTCCGCGCCGTGCGCCTGCGCCGCATCTTCGATCACTATTAACCCGTGCCGCCGCGCGATGTCCAAAATCGGATTCATATCGGCGGGCTGGCCGTAGAGATGCACCGGAATTACTGCTTTGGCGCGGGGCGTGATTGCGGCTTCAAATTGCTTCGGATCGAGCGTAAAAGATCGCGGATCTATATCAACAAACACCGGACGCGCTCCGGTATAGCGAATGGCAGCGGCAGTGGCGACAAACGTGTGCGGCACGGTGATCACTTCGTCGCCCACTCCGACACCCGCCGCCAATAGGGCGAGATGCAGCGCGCTCGTGCCGGAGTTGACTCCGACGGCGAACGCCGCGCCGCAGTAACGCGCGAACTCTTCTTCAAACGCCGCAACTTCATCGCCGAGAATGAACTGCGCGCTTTCGAGTGTGCGGTCAATGGCACCGCGAATCTCGTCGCGCAGGCCGTTGTATTGTGCTTTCAAATCAACAAACGGGATCACCAGTTCAACTCCACACTTGCGCCGCCACGCTTCGCCGATTCGGTTGCCGCCTCCAGCATCTTCACCACGCGCAGCCCGGCTTCGGCGTCGGTGAGAGGCCGCGCGCCCGATTCGACGCAATCGACGAAATGCTGGGCGGCCGCTTTCAACGCCTCGTCATGCGAAATCTTCGGCGCGTACATATCGCCCGTGCGATACGAAATTCGAGTCTGATACACGCTCTCCGGCGAACCGTTCACCTCCACGCCGCTGTCGTACACCTTCACTTTCTCGCTCGGCTCGATGTCGTCGTAAACGATCATGCGGCGGCTGCCGCCGATCAGAGTCTGCCGCACCTTCACCGGCGAAAGCCAGTTGACGTGCAGGTGCGCGATGAGATCGTCGTCGAAAAACAGGGTCACGTAAGCCATGCTCTCCGGCTGGCCCGCGATGTGGCTGACGGCCGAGGCGGCGATACGGCGCGGGAGGCCTGGGAGAAGATGGTCGATGATCGAGCAGTCGTGCGCAGCCAAGTCCCAGATTACGTTCGCATCGCTCTGAAACAGCCCTAGATTCACCCGCACCGAGTCGTAGTAATACAGCCGGCCGAGCCCGCCCGAATCGATGATCTCTTTGATCTTGCGAACCGCGCTCGTGTACACAAACGTATGATCGACCATCAACACACGGCGACACCGCGCCGCCTCCGCAACCATCCGCTCGGCTTCGGCGGCGCTCGCCGCCAACGGTTTTTCAATAAACACGTGCTTGCCTGCGCCAAGGGCCTCCATCACCAACCGGAAATGCGAAGCGACCGGCGTGGCAATCACAACAGCGGTCACAGAGGAATCAGCAAGAATCGGCGCGCAATCAGAGAAGGTTGCCGCCGAGGGGTAGCGCTGGCGGGCGGCGGCCAATCGCTCCGGGCGAGAATCGCAGATCGCCCCCACGCGGGCGCGGCTCACTTCCATGAAATTGCGAACAAGATTCGGCCCCCAATAACCGAAGCCGATCACTGCAATGCTGATCACGAATCACTCCTCTCAGGCACATTGCCAACGATACGCGTTCGCGCTGATGCTCGCGCCGCGCTTGACTCGCGTGGGCACAATAATCCAATCGTCGGCCGTTTTCAAACTGCCGTCGGAGTTGACGGCGCATAGTTTGATTCTACACTGGCTTCCGGGCATACGCCGTAAACAGATCAAGCGTGTTGATGGGCACGGGCAACCCGTTGAGGCCGAGGGCCGACACGAGAGCCTCCAGCGGTTTGCCGAGCCACGGGCCAAAGGCGGCGGTGACGCGCCCGGCCAAATAGCCCAACCGCAAGTAGCGGCCCTGCGTGTGATCGGAGAGGTAGCCGAAACCGGCGCGCTCAAGCATGGCGCGCAGCGTGGCCCGCGAGAAAAACGCGATGTGCATTTCCATGAGGAACGGCCAGCGCTCGCCCATCAGCCTCGCGGTGGGGCTGCCGATATCGATGGTGTGGATGACGACGGCGCCCCCCGGCTTCAGCAACCGAAAAACATGATCCAGTTCGGCGCGAGGGTTGTCGAAGTGTTCGATCACGTCCCACAGGGTGATCACATCGAAGGTGGCATCGGGGCAGCCACTGGCGGCTAATGTGCCGGTGGACACTGGAATGCCCAAAGCCTGGGCCTGGTTCGAGGCCCACACCGAGGGTTCGATCCCTTCCGCCTCCCATCCCACCGCACGGGCCACTTCCACAAACACACCAATATACGCGCCCACATCCAACAACCGCCGCCCGCCGGGCGCGCCCACAATGCGTTGCAGCGTGTCGAGGTGCTTGCGAAAGGTGAGCGCACGCCCGTCGCGCTCTTGCATATAGAGAGGGTCTTCGACAGCTTCGTAGGCTTGCAGCACGTCGGCCGGGTCGCCGCGCGGGTTGGCATACACAAAGCCGCACTCGCGGCACTGCACGATGCGGTAGTGCCGGCCGTAATCGGGCGAGGTGCAGTTGAAGGCCGAGCCGGCGGTGACGCGATGCGACTCGGGCAGCGTAGCGGGGTAAAGCTCGCGGGCCGAGTCGGCGCCGCAGAGATTGCAGGGAACAAATTTCATTTGACTTCCGATTTCCGACTCCTGACTCCTGACTCCTGACTCCTGACTCCTGACTTTCGCATACACGGCTTCAAACTTCGGCACGGCTTGCGACCAATCATAGGCCGAGGCGGTGGCCCGTGCTTGCGCGCTCAACCGGGCGCGCTCGTCGGGCGCGAGGGCCAGGGCGCGCAAAATGGTCTGCGCGGCAGAAGCGGGCTGCGAGTAGTCGGCGAGAAAGCCGTTGCCCCCCTCGACGATGACCTCGCGAAAGGCTTCGATGGTGTTGACCACGGGGACAAGCCCGGCGGCCATGGCTTCGAGCAGTGCGAGGCCGAAACCCTCGTAGGTGGCGGCGCTCACAAACAGCTCGGCAGCGGAGAGTTCGGCGCGCAGTTGCGCGTCGGCCACTTGACCGGCCCAACGCACCGAGTCGGCCAGCCCGAGGGCGGCAGCGCGGGCGTGCAGGGCCGGGCGCAGGGGGCCGTCGCCCACGACGACGAGGGAGAGGCCGGGCTGCGCGGCGCGTGCGGCGGCAAAGGCGTCCAGCAGGGCAAACGGGTTTTTGTTCGGCGCGAGGCGGCCCACGGTGATCAGCTGCCCCGGCACGGGCCGGCGCGGCGCGGCGGCGAAGGCGGGGTAATCAATGGCGTTGTCGATGCGCACGGCGCGGCGGGCGTGTGCGGCAAAGCGCCGCTCGTCGCCGGCGCTGTTGGGGATGACAACATCGGCAGCGCGGAGGGAGCGGCGGGTGAGCAGGGCAAAGTAGAGTCGTTTGAGGCCGGCGTGGTCGGCGGTGTGAAAAAAGCCGCCGTGCGTGGAGACGACCAGCGGGCGACGATGCGCCCATCGGGTGAGGGCGAGGGCGTCCAAAAAAAAGTCGGTGTTGTGCACGTGAACGAGATCGAAATCGGCGACGAGCGGCAGCACACCCGGCGCGAAGAAAAACAACGGGCCGCCGACGAAGGGCAGACGGTGAACGGGGATGCCGTTGACGGTTTCGCGGTCGGGCAAACGCGGGCCGCGCCAGCAGCGGTTGAGCGTGGCGACGTGCACCGTGTGGCCGCGAGCCGCGAGCCGCGCTGCGAGGTCGGAGACAAACCGCTCAACGCCGCCGAGGCAGGGGCGATACTGGCGGCAGACGTGGAGAATTTTCATGCGTAGCAGGTATCTTTTCAAAATTGTGGGGGCAGACCTGTGTGTCTGCCCTGGGCGAACACACAGGTTCGCCCCCACCCCAATTTATTGAGATGATACCGCGGCAGATTGCAATAGCAGTTGCACGATGCGCTCGGCGGCGTGGCCGTCGCCGAAAGGGTTGACGGCCTGAGCCATGGCGGCGTGGGCAGCGGGGTCGTCGAGCAGGCGCATGGCTTCGCGCACAATGGTGGCGGTGTCGGTGCCCACCAGTTTGGCCGTTCCGGCTTCCACCGCTTCGGGCCGCTCGGTGACGACGCGCATCACCAGCACCGGCACGCCGAGGCCGGGGGCCTCTTCCTGTATGCCGCCCGAGTCGGTGAGGATGAGGTGCGCTTTGCCCATGAGGTGGGCGAAGGAAAGATAGTCCATCGGCGGCAGCAGCGTCACATGCGGATGAGCGCCCAGCACTTCGTGCGCCGGGCCGCGCACGTTGGGGTTCGGATGCACGGGATAGAGGAGATGCACGTCGGGGCGGTCGGCAATCTGCTTGAGCGCGGCCAGCATGTTGGCGAAGGGCCGGCCGAAGTTTTCGCGGCGGTGGGCGGTGACCAACACAAGTCGTTTGTCAGAAGGGTAGAGACGTTCCGGTGGAACGTCTCCCGGTGGAGCGTCTCCGTTGAGAGGCCGGGAAACGATGAAGCGCAGGGCGTCAATGACGGTGTTGCCGGTGACGTGAATGCGCTCCGGCGGGATGGCTTCCTTGAGCAGAGCGCGTTTGGCGGTTTCGGTGGGGGCAAAGTGCAAGTCCGAAAGTTGATCAGCCAGCACGCGGTTGATCTCTTCGGGGAAGGGATTGTAGCGGTCGTAGGTGCGAAGCCCGGCCTCCACGTGGCCCACTTTGACGCGGTTGTAAAACGCGGCCAGCGAGGCGGCCAGCACGGTGGTGGTGTCGCCCTGCACCAGAATCCAGTCGGGGCGCTCGTCGCGCAAAATGGGCTGGATGCGGCGCAGCACTTCGGCGGCCACGTCGGTGGGGGTCTGGTTGTCCTGCATCACGTCGAGGTCGTAATCGGGCGCAATGCCGAAGATGTCCAGCACCTGATCCAGCATGTCGCGGTGCTGGGCGGTGACGAGGACTTTGGATTCGACGGCGGCGTGCTTTTTGAGTTCGGCCACCACCGGGGCCATTTTGACGGCCTCCGGGCGAGTGCCAAAGACGGAGATGATTTTCATGATGGAAAATGACCGCTTCGCGTGACAAATGGAAAATGAAGGGCGCGGCGCTCTTCATTTTTCATTTTGCATTTTCAATTTGTGAAGCCCGTAATTGCCCGCAGCCGGCGTTGATGTCGATGCCCCGGCGGACGCGCACGGTGCAGGGGATGCCGCCGGCGTCGAGAATCTCTTTGAACGCCGCCACGCGTTCGCGGGTGGAGGCGGCCCCGGCGTAATCGTGCGGGGGGTTGAGGGGGATGACGTTGACGTGGCACGGAAACTTGGGATGCGAGAGCAGTTTGATGAGCGCCTGCGCCTGCGCCGGAGTGTCGTTCTTGCCCTCGATGAGCGCCCACTCGAAGGTGAGGCGGCGGCCGGTGGCGGCCACGTATTGGCGGCAGGCGGCGATGAGCGCGTTGAGCGGATACTTCTTGTTGATCGGCAGCAGTTCGGAGCGCAGATCGTCGGTGGCGGCGTGCAGCGACACGGCCAGGTTCACTTGCCGGTGCTCGCCGGCGAACTTCTCGATCATGGGCACGAGACCCACGGTGGACACGGTGAAGCGCCGCGCGCCGAAGGCGAAGCCGTCCGGGTCTTCCAGCCGATCCACCGCGGCCAGGGTGGCCGCGTAGTTGTGGAACGGCTCGCCCATGCCCATGATGACTACGTTCGACAACGCGTCGTCCTTTTTCTTCAAGAGGCGGCCCATCCACAGCACTTGTTCGACGATTTCGCCCGGGGTGAGGTTGCGGTCGAAGCCCATTTGGCCGGTGGCGCAGAACACGCAGCCCATGGCGCACCCGGCCTGTGTGGAGATGCAGGCCGTGCGGCGGCGGTCGTAATGCATGAGCACGGTTTCAATCTGGCGGCCATCGGCCAGCCGGAACAGCACTTTGTTCGTGCCGCCATCGCGCGAATGAACGTCGAGGGCCTGGGTGAGCGCGCCAAATTGCACTTCGGCCTTGAGCCGTTGGCGCAGGTCTTTGGGCAGGTCGGTCATGGCGTCGAACGAGGGGGCCAGACGCTGGTAGGCCCAGCCCCAAATTTGTTTGGCGCGGAACGCCGGCTGCCCCCAGCCGGTGACGAGCGCGGTGAGGTCTGGGAGGGAGAGTTCAAAAAGAGAAGGCACGGGGGAGGTAAACTGCTTTCGTGAGGGCTGCCGCCGAGGCGCGGGGAAGAGGGAGAAGCGCCCTTCCAGGTGACGTCGGCGTGAAGCTCAGTCGCGGGCGTCGATCTGGCCCAGTCGTTCCTGCGCCATTTGCTTGAGTTTGGTGTCGCCGGAGCTGCGGGCGACCTTTCTGTAATCGTCGGCGGCGCGTTTCATATCGCCCTGGGCAAAATGGATTTCTGCGCGGCTGAAGTAGCTGGGCAGATCGTTGTGGTCGAGGGCGATGGTGCGCGTAAACGCCTCAAGGGCCTTCTCCAATTGGCCGCCTTCAAAGTAAGCGTTGGCGAGGTTGAATTGCAGGCCGGCGTCCTTGGGCCGCTCCAGGGCGCAACGGGCAAAGTCCTCGGCGGCCTTGTCGAACGTGCCCAGGCGGAAGTATAGCTCACCGCGCTCGCAAACGAGGTCGGAGGAATTGGGCAACCCCTCGATGGCGCGGCAATAGTCGGCGACGGCCTCGGCGTAGAGGCCCTGGTCCCGGTACAAACGGCCGCGCAGGGCAAATGCCACCGGGTCTTCGACGCCGTACTTGATGGCGAAAGTCAGGTCGCTCAGGGCGGCAACGCGGTCGGCGCGGATGGCCTGGATGCGCGCCCGTTCTTTGTAAGCGGCAGCCATCTCACCGTCGCAAATGATGGCTTGAGTGAAGTCGTTGAGGGCCAGATCCAGCCGTTGACGGGCCTTATTGGCAACCCCGCGCCGGTAATGCGCCCCCGCGTTGTGCGGGTCCAATTCCAACAAGTGGTCGTCGTTCACGTCCAATCTGGCGTAATCCTTCAGATCGAGCAAAGCCGCGCCGCGGGCGGCCAGCGCCTGGCGGTGAGTCGAATCGATGGAAAGAACCTTTTCGAAATCCTTGGCCGCCGGCTTGAGCTGGCGCAACGCCGCCCAGCATTGCCCGCGCCGGAAGTATCCCTCGGCATCGTTAGGGGATTGGATCACCACATTATCAAAATCGGCCGCCGCCAGTTTGTAGTCCTTCAAATCGTAATAGATCGCGCCGCGCGCGGCGAGGTACTCGACGTTGGTTGGAAAGAGAGTGAGCAGGGCTTGATAATCAGCCAGCGCCAGGTCGAGCCGGTTCATGGCGCGGTAGGCGGCGGCGCGAAGTTTGTAGCTGGCGGGATTTTTTGGGGCCAGGGCAATGGCTTTGGCGAGATCGGCCGCGGTCACGTCGTATTGCTTGAGTTTGAGGAACGCTTCGGCCCGGCCATAGTAGCCGTGGGGCTTGTCGGGAGCCACGGCAATGCACTTGGCGAAATCGGCGATGGATTTTTCGGGCAGGTCGGTTTCTTCGTAGCACACGCCGCGCTGGAAGTAGGCCTGCCACAGGTCCGGCTGGTGGGCAATGGCCTGGCCCAGATCGCTCAGCGCCAATTGGTGTTGGCTCATGAGGCGGTATACGATGCCGCGCTCCAGCAGGGCTTGCGCGTTGCCCGGGGCCACCTCCAGCGCAGAGGTGAGGTCGGACACGGCCTCGGGGAGGAGGCCCGCCTGCCTGTGGAGCGCGGCGCGGGCGATGAAGCCGAGTGGGTCGGCGGGGTTTTGCTCTATTTGGGCATTGGCTTCAGCCAGCCACCGGTCGAGGTCGGCAGAGCGAGGCGCGGGTGAAGTGCTCATTGGTTTTGCCAGTGCGCGGTAAGGTCTGCGATGTTCTCGAATACCCAATCGGGCTGGTAGGCCAGCCCGGCTAGTTGCCCACGACGCGAAACGCCCGACAACACGAAAATGCTTGGGATGCCGGCGCGCACCGCGCCGAGAATGTCAGTTTCGAGCCGGTCGCCGAGGGCGGCGGTGTCGGCCCCGGCGCCGCCCAGCCGGGCCATGGCCTGCCGGTACATGAGCGGCTCCGGCTTGCCCACGATGGTCGGCGACACGTCGGTGGCCGCTTGCAACGCCGCCAGCACCGCGCCGTTGCCTTGCGTGAGGCCGCGCTCGGTGGGCAGGGTCACGTCGGGGTTGGTGCCGATAAACATGGCCCCGGCGCGGATGTTCAGTGTGGCCTGCGCCAGTTTATCCCACGTCAACCCCCGATCCATACCCACCACGACGTAGGGCGCATCGCCGCCGGTGACCCGGAACCCCTGCTCCGTGAGCGCCTGCTGCACCCCGGCTTCGCCAATGGTATACACGCTTTCGCCGCGCGGCGCAATGCCGGCCAGATAAAGCGCCGCTGCCTGGGCCGAGGTGAGGATTTCGTCGCGGGCGACGGGCACGCCCATGCGCCCCAACTTGGCGACATACTGCTCGGGGGTCTGGCTGGCATTGTTGGTGGCCAGCACAAAGCGGATGCCGCGCGCGCGGAGGAAGCTGAAGAATTCGACGAGGCCCGGCAACGGCGCGTCGCCGTGCCACAGCACGCCGTCCATGTCGATGATGAGGTGGCGGATGGCGGAGAGAGAGGTCATAAACAAATCAACGGATGAAACGAATCCAACGGACATATTATCCGTCACTCCGTTCCATCCGTTGACAGGAGTTCAACGGGGCAAGCCGGCGAGCCGTGCGCGGCCCTTACTTCTTGGCGCCGGGCTTTTTGGTCGGGTACAGAATCTGGTCGATGAGGCCATATTTCACCGCGCCTTCGGCGTCGAGGTAAAAGTCGCGTTCAACGTCGCGCTCAATAACTTCCAGCGTTTGGCCGGTGTGCGTGATGAGAATGCTGTTGAGCTTCTCGCGCAGGCGGAGGATTTCTTTGGCCTGGATTTCGATGTCGGTGGCCTGACCCTGCGCCCCGCCCAACGGCTGGTGCAGATGGATGGTGGCGTTGGGCAGCGCGTAGCGGTAGCCCTTCGTTCCGGCGGTGAGCAGCACGGTGCCGAACGAGGCGGTGACGCCCACGGCCACGGTGGACACGGGGGCGGTCATTTGCTGCATGGTGTCGTAGATGGCCAGGCCGGCGTAGATTTGCCCGCCCGGGGAGTTGATGTACATCTGGATTTCTTTTTCCGGGTCTTCGCGGTTGAGCACGAGCAATTGCGCCACGATGACGTTGGCCACCTGATCGTTGATGGGCGTGCCGACAAAGATGATGCGTTCTTTGAGCAACAGGGAGTAGATGTCGTAGGCCCGTTCGCCCCGCCCGGTTGTTTCGATGACCATTGGAATTAAGTTGTGTATATCCATCTCGCTCGTCCTTTCAAAGTTGCGCCTGCGCGCGCCGAATTGCGAATTGGCCGCCACTGTA
>JACRBQ010000061.1 GCA_016213135.1 Chloroflexota bacterium
ATCGCGTCGTGCTCTTCCTTCCAATACTTCACTTCGTCCGGCGGGCGGAACTCGCCGGAGAAGACGCCCTGCCAGCGCCACGTCTTGAATTCGAGGAAGTAGGGGCCTTTGCCCGCGCGGATGTATTCCACCGCCTTGCGAGTTTCCTCGTAAGCCAGTTCGATGTCGTTGCCGTCCACCAGCACACAGGGCAGGCCGTAGCCGCGCGCCATGTCCACAATATCCGCCGAGGCGTGCGCCTGACCCACCGGCGTGGAGATGGCGTAGCCGTTGTTCACGCAGGCATAGAGCACCGGCAGTTTCCAGATTGCCGCCATGTTGAGGCTTTCGTGGAATTCGCCGCGCCCCACCGTGCCGTCGCCGATGACGCAGCACGCCACTTTAGGCTCCCGGCGCATTTGCCAGGCCAACGCCACGCCGAGCACCGTGACCATGAACGACCCCTCCACCGAGTTATCGCCAAAGTTCCCCACCGCCGGGTTGGCGCTGTGCAAGCTGCCGCCTTTGCCGCCGCTCACGCCGGTGGCTTTGCCGAACAGTTCGGCCATAATGCGCTCGCCGCTTCCGGCATGTTTCTCCTGCGCCAGCGCATTGAGGCCGTGGCAACGGTGGTCGGGGAAGAAGCAATCGGTCTTCTGCAAGTGGGCGGCCAGCGCGGCCTGTGTGGCTTCCTGCCCGAGGCCGATGTGCAACATGCCAGGCACGTTGCCCTTTTTGAATTCGCGCTCCAGCCCTTGTTCAAAGGCGCGGATCAGCCACATATCCCGGTACAAATCGAGCATGAGTTCGATATCGAGCGCCATAGTCCTCCTGTGAATCTCCGCGCCACACCTGACAGGTCTGTTTACAACTCGGCGGGTGTTAAGTTCGGCAAGACCTGTCAGGTGTTGTCGAAAGGCGGAAGTTATTTTTACACAAATCCTACATTAGCACAGGCCGGGAGTGCGTGTCAAGCATTGCTCACAAAAATGAGCCAAACTCAAAGCCGGAATTGACACGGGCAAGGCGGTAGTGCTACACTGAACCCATATCAGGGACAACTCATGCCAACGGCCCAACCATCCCGCGCCGCCCGGGCGGCTAAATCCTCCAAACGTATCGCCGCCCAAAAGGCGGCAACTCATGCGCCCGACTCCGCTCCCCAGCCGCCCGGCGTGGCCGGAGCGCGCATCCGCGAGCGACGACAGGAACTTCACTTGAACCTGCAAGAGTTGGCGGCCCGCACCGGGTTGACTGCCAGCTTCCTCAGCCTGATCGAGCGCGACATCAGCGACCCGTCGCTCGAATCGCTGCGGCGCATCGCCGAGGCGCTGGAGGTTCCGTTTTTCTACTTCACACAGTCGAACAGCGAAAACCCGGTGGTGCGCCGCGACGAGCGCCTGAAGATCACTTTCCCTCCCGGCGACATCACGGTCGAACTGTTGGTCCCCAACTTGCGGCGCCGGCTGGAGGTCTTCATCTCCCGTCCCCACCCCTCGGCCGGCAACATCGCCCGCACCCCCCAGCACGACTCCGAGGAGTGCATCTATCTCATGGAGGGCCGCCTGCGCGTCCGGCTGAACGGCGCGGACTACGTTCTTGAGCCGGGCGACAGCATCTACTTCCACGGCAGCGCGGTGCAGGAGATCTGCGCCCTGGGCAAACGCGAGGCAGCTTTCATCTCCATCGTTACGCCGCCAGTGTTATAAACAATTCAGCAGGAGACACGCATGCAAAACGCAGACCTTTTAGTTCAGCACGCCCTCGTCATTACGCAGAACGAACGGCGCGAGGTGATCGAAGACGGCGCCGTGGCCGTACTGGGCGGACGGCTGGCGGCGGTGGGGCCTACGACCGAAATTGCGGCGCAGTTCACTGCACGCAAGATCATAGACGCGCGCGGGCGCGCCCTCTTCCCCGGGTTGGTGAATACCCACACCCATTTATTCCAGGCCGCCGTCAAAGGGCTGGGCGAGGACATGGGCGTGGAACAGTGGGTGCAGGCGGTCACCTTTCCCACTGCCGTGACGATGAGTCCCGAGGAAGTCTATCTTTTGTCGCTGGTGAGTTGTCTGGAGATTTTGCGCAGCGGCGCGACGACGGTGGTGGACTACATGTACCCCGTGAAGGACCCGGCCCTGCATGAGGCGGTGATCCGCGCCATGCTCGCCAGCGGCCTGCGCGGGCGCTACTCGCGCATGGTCAACGACACCGGCGAACAGGCCGGCATCCTGCCGCAACTCATCCAGCCCGCCGACGAAGCGCTGGCGCACGCCGCCGAGTTGATCGAGCGCCACCACGGCGCAGGCAACGGCCGGATGGAAGTGGGCCTTTCGATCGGGGCCGTGTGGGGCATCACCGAAAGCGGCCTGCGAGCCACACGCCGCTTTGCCGATGAGCATCACGCGCCCATCACTATGCACATCAACGAATCTAAGTTTGACAATGCCTCGACCCGGGAGCGCTTCGGGCGCGCGACCGTCCCCATGCTGGCGCACACCGGCTTGCTCGGCCCGGACCTGCTCGCCGTCCACTGCGTTCACATGACCGACGAGGACATCGCGCTCTTCGCCAGGCGCGACGTGAAGATTGCCTACAACGCGGTCAGCAACATGTACCTCGGCTCGGGCATCCCGCCCATCATCAAACTAGCGCAGGCCGGGCTGACGATCAGTTTGGGAACGGACGGCGCGGGGAGCAACAACAATCAGGACATGCTGGAGACGCTCAAGTTCAGCGCGCTGTTGCAAAAGGTGGCGGCGGAGGATGCCTCGGTCGTCCGCGCCCAAACGGCGGTGGACTGGGCGACGCGCGGCGGGGCCAAAGCGCTCGCGTTGGAGGCGGAGATCGGCTCGCTCGAAACCGGCAAGCGCGCGGACTTCTTTTTGGTGGATCCGTACACCCCCAAGGCCACACCTGTGCACGATCCGCTGGCGACGCTGGTCTACTCAGCCGGACAGGCCAACGTGGTCACCACCGTGGTGGATGGTCAGGTGTTGTTGGAGGACGGTGTCTTCCGACATCTCGACGAGGCAAGAATCCTGCGCGAGGCGCAGAAAGCGGCGCAATCATTGGCGGTGCGGTCGGGGACGGAGAGGTTGTTGGAGAAGAGGGCGAGGTGGAGGCCGGCTTGAGCTATCAGCTCACCCTTCCCCACAGCTTCCGGGCGGCGACATGTGTCCGCGCCCGAATCGCTTCCTCGTCCGCGCCGAGCACCACGCCGTCGCGCACGCGCACCGCGCCCCCCACCATCACCAGCCGCACATGCGTGTGATTCCGCCACAGCACAAGCTGGTCGTAGAGGTTGTGCTCTTCCGTTGGCGTGGGGAAGCGGTTGTCAATCAACTGCAAGTCGGCCTGCCAGCCCGGCGCGAGCCGCCCCACCTTCTCCAACCCCAGCGCGCGCGCCCCGCCCTCGGTCGCCAGATGCCAGACCTTGTTCGCAGGCATGACGCGCGGGTCCTGCTTATAAGCCTTGTGAATCAGAAAGGCCCCGCGCACCACTTCAAAAAAGTCGTTGACGTAGCCGTCGCTGCCTAGCCCCACCGTCACCCCGGCTTCGAGCAGTTCTGGCGCCGGCGCAATGCCGGCGCCGACCTCGCAATTGGAGAGCGGCATGTGCGTCATGCGAATGCCGCGTTCGGCCATAAGCGCGATCTCCCGCTCGCTGAGTTGCACGCACTGCGAGGCCAGCATCCCCGGCCCGGCCACGCCCAAACTATCGTAATACTCGATCGGGCGCAGGCCAAAGTGCTTGAGCGCGTATTCCGGCTCGTGCACGCCTTCGGAGCAGTGCATGTGCGCCGGCACGCCCAACTCGCGTCCCATCTCGAATGCCTGCTGAATAAATTTGGCCGAGCACGAGAATGTGGTGTGGAAACACATCAACCCCGAGACCAGACCTCCCGCCTGCCGACACGCGCGGACAAAGTCGGCGTTCTCTTTCAAACCCAGTTGCCCGTTCTCTGCGCTCACGCGCTCGGTAGACTCGAACGACAGCACCGCTCGCATCCCGCGCGCGCGCGCCACCTCGGCCTGCGCCGGGAGGCAACCGGGCAGGCTGTACGGCGCTTCGAGACAGTCATAGACCGTCGTCGTGCCGCTGCGCAGCATCTCGACCATCACGTTGTCGGTGGCGGCGCAAATCATTTCGTGATCCAACCGATCCTCGACCAGCGGCCACCAGAAATCTTCGAGGAACGGCCAGAAGCCGGAGGGCGCTTTGGCGAGCGGCAAGCCATGCGCCAGCACACCGTAAAGGTGGGCGTGGGCGTTGACGAATCCGGGCGACAACGTTTGCCCCGGCGCTTCCACAACGTTGTCGCCAGGGTGCTGCCGTCGCAGTTCCGCGTTTGGCCCCACGGCCTCCACCCGCTCCCCCACCACGCGCACGCCCCAATCGCGTTGGGGCGGTTGGCCCGGATCGGCAATCAGGAATTCCGGCAAGATCAAAGTGCCAACACGGTTTTCAGTCATGGTCTGCCTCCAGTCCACTGATGTTATACTCTCGCCGCAATCCTGCCGCGTCGCCGCACGGCAACTACTCGCCCGGCCGGGGTAGGGCCGGCGCAGAACCATTCCCCCGCCCCGCCGACCCCCAGCGCTGGCTGAGTACGATCCCGGCCAGAGTCACGCCAATGCCGAGCCACTCCCCGGTCAAGAGGGTATCACCCAAAAACCATCCCGCTAATATCGGCACCTCGATCATCTGCGCCCGGGCCAACACGGTCACTTCAAACGGCCACAGCACCCGAAGTGCCCGGTTCCACAAACTCAGGCTGAGGCCGGTATCGAGCAAACCGCCCCATATCAACGCAAACAACGCCACCCCGCTGAACACGGCCGGGTGAGGCGGCCCTTCCACCAGCCAGGCGACCAACAACAGAATCGGCGCGCCGCAGGCCAGGCTGACGGCTGTAACAAGCAAGTTGCTCACTCGGCCCTGCCGCCCGATCCCCCGCGCGAGGATGTTGTATCCGGAAAAGGCGAACACGTTGACGAGGCCGAAGGCGATTCCCAACCCCTCGCCCGCCGCCGGGCGCGCCGCAAAAAAAAGATAGGCCCCGCCGATAGCCAGCAGCCCGCCTCCCCACTGGCGCAGGCTCGGCACCTCCTGCAAGAACGCTATCCCCATTAACAGAATGGCCAGGTTGTTAAGGCTGAAGACGAACGTCGCCGAACTGGCCGGCAGATGCGCCAGCGCCAGGATGAACGTGGCCTGCCCGAGGGCGTAGCGCGCGATGCCCATAACCGCCAGCCGCGCCAACGCCGAACGCGGCAACACCGTTGGCCCCGACCACTGGCCGCGCAGTTCGCCGCGAGCCAGAGCCAGCGCGCCCAGCACCACCGCCGCCAATGCTACCTGGGCCGCAGCGAAAGTCAGCGGCGGAACCGTGCGCAGGCTGGTTTTAAAGAGCAATGTGCTGATGGACCAGATCAGCGTCACGAACAAGACACCGAGGGCGGCGATCAGGCGAGGGTGTTTCACCCCTCCCCCGGATTCATCCCGCGCGGCATTTCCATTCAAACCAGCCGGTATTGCAGCTCTTCACCCGCAAACAACGCCCGGAGGTTGGAGTAATCGCCGGCGCGCGCGTTGCGCTCGGCGGCGCTGGCGCCGGCGGCAATGTGCGGGGTGAGAATCAGGTTCAGCATTGGGTCACGCGCCAACGCCAGCAGCGGCTCGTCCGGGCGGATTGGTTCATAGGTGTACGTGTCGAGCGCGGCCCCGGCCAAATGGCCGGAGCGCAGCGACTCAATCAACGCAGCCTCGTCCACCACCGCGCCTGCCCCACAATGCACGAACAGCGCCCCGGGCTTGAGGGCCGCGAAGAACGCAGCATTGAGCGACATGTCGGTCTCGGGGAAATAGGGCAGCAGCGAACACACGGTGTCGCTGCGCCGCATCAATTCCTCTTGCGTCACGTAGGTGAGGTTGAAATCGGCCTCGGCCCGGGCCGGGAGGCGGTGGCGTTTGTGGTACAGCACCGTACACTCAAATCCCTTCAGCCGGTGCGCCAGTTCAACGCCGATCTCCCCGAACCCCAGAATGCCCACCGTGCTGCGCCACAACTGGCCGAGGTTTTGCCGCCCCGACCAGTTGTAGGCAAAGTAGTCCTCGTCGCAACGGCGCGGCGGCTGCCCCCAGTCGCCGGCCTCCTCGGCCACGCGCATCAACTCGCGCACGCGCCTGGTCAGCCCCAACATCTGCAGCAGCATATGCTCGGACACCAGCACGCACGTCCGCACCGGCTGGTAACACACCGGGATCCCGGCCTGCCGCGCCGCGTCGAGGTCAATGTCCCACGTCTGCGCGCCGAGGCGCTGGATGAGGCGCAGGTTGCGCCCGGCGGTGATCAACCCGGCATCCACAACACCGGCGCGCTCGGTGATCAGGACTTCCATTTCCGGCAGGAGTCGCAGGATTTCGTCGCGAGGCGGATCGCGGCGGATGGTGATCTCCAGTTCGGGCGGCGCGGCTTCGAGGGCGGCTTGCTGGTGGCGCTGGCCGCGTTGGGTGAGGAACAGAACGCGATGACGGATCATATAACTCCTTAACTCATCTTACGCACCGTCATTCTGAGCAAAGCGAAGAATCCCGTGTTTACGGAACGAGACGCTTCGCTCCGCTATTCAGAAACTTAACTCGGCGGCGCTACGGGCGTGAGTTGAAGTCCGAGCATGGCGGCGCGTCGCTGCAATGACTTCAGCTCCCGCTGCCGCTGTTGCTCGTCATAATCGGCGGCCGACATCGGACGATAAGGTTGG
>JACRBQ010000062.1 GCA_016213135.1 Chloroflexota bacterium
AGGGCCGTCATCGGGGTGGCTAAAGGTTCGCGGTTTTGACTTCGGCCACCATCCCCAATTCCATCAGCCCGTCTTGCAGCTTTTCCCAGTTCTTCACTTCCACGGCCAGGTCGCCGAGGCTTTCGCCGAGGTGGGGGCCGGTTTTGGATGAGTGCCGCAAGAAGTCGAGCAGGGGGCGATCTTTCACGCGCAGTACCAAGGTAGCGGCGGCGCGGACTTCGACTCCGTTGCGGCCCCACCGTTCGACGGCTTCGACCACCATTTGCGGCATGGGCGCAGCGCACGCCCGCCGCAGGAAGGCCACGATGTGCCGCGCGGTGATGCCCTGAGCCAGGGCGGCTTGCAACGAGCCGCCGGTGATCAGGTAAGCATAGGTATCCTTCTCTTTGGGAGCCAGCCACTCGCCGATGCGCGCGGCCTGAAAGCGATCGTAACGGTTGGCGCTGCGCGGCACCACGAGCAAGCCGTCGGGGTGAAGGGTGAGGGGTTTGGGCTTGTCGAGGATGCGCCACTCGGCCTGACCCATAAAGGCGGGGAAGAGGGCGGTAAGCCGGAAGGCTTCCGGCGATATATCGGCCAGGCCCAGCCAATGCATGGGGCCGGTAATGAGGTAGCTCACTAGCGCGCCATCCACTTGCGCCCAGTGCTCGAAGCCGTGCAGGTAGTCGCCGCTCACGGCGTCGCGGATGTACCACGAGTCGTAGTCTCCGGCGGGGCGCTGAAAGTCCGGGTGGTGCTCGCGGACAAAGGCTATAAACGAGTCGAGGGTGCGCCACTGGCCGGGGGGCAGGTCGGCGCACAGGCGCAGGATGTGGGCGCGGGCCGCCACGGGGTCGTTGGCCCAGCCGGCCGGCTGCGGGCGCAGGGTGGGCACGCACCACAGATCGTTGCAGGTTCTCGAATCGCGCCACGCGTCGGCTAACGCGCGCAGTTGCTCGCCGCGCGCGCCTTGCAGGTAGGCCCGGGCGCGGTCGCGGTTGAGTCTGAATTCGGCAATGGTGAGGCCGAGGTCGTCCAGCAGGGTAAGCAGGAAGTTGAGCGAGGGCAGACGGAGGTGCGAGGCCACGGTCTCCGGGGCGGGGGCTTGCCCCGGTTGCCGCTGGATGGCGGCCAGCACGGTGACCGAGTCGTCCACGAGGGCGGATGTGGCGAGTGAGGCGTCCACCGGCTCGGCGGACGGGGTGGCGGTGGCGGCTGCGCTGGGGACAAGTTGGGAAGGAGCGGGCGGCAGGTTCGGCAGCAAGTCTGAGGGGATGAAGAAAAATTCCTGCGGGCCGGTGTCGGTCTCCATGAATCCGCGCCCGATGAGGCCGTTGAAGTAGAGGGCTTCGGTGGCGTTGCCGGGGGCGTCCCACGGGTGTTCGCGAGCCAGTGCGGCGGAGCCGAGGGGGCGCAGGTCGCCAAAGCGGCGGACGAAGGGCGCCACGGCGAATTGCCCTCCGGCTTGTTGCAGGGTGTGGAGGGCGAGGCGGGCTTCGTCGCTGAGGGCGCGGGCGAGGAGAATCTCAACCGACTCGGACTGGCGCAGGGCGGCGGCTAACTCGGCGGCGGCGGCGCGGGCGTTGGGGGCGGCGAGCTGCACGCCGGCCTGAGCGGCGATGGCGTGCAGCAGGGCGAGGTCGAGGTCGAGGTAGATGTGTTCGAGGTCGGGCACGGCAATGCTCAATTCACAGTGCGCAATGCACAATGCTCAATGCGCCGTGGCCGGCGGGTCAGATGAGCAGTTGAATTGCGGCGGGGATGATTTCTACTTCGATGGCGCGGGTGTTGACTTCGTAGGGCGACCACAGTTCGCCGTCGGTGTGGATGGGGAGGGCGCGGTCAGCTTCAAGGCGCAGTTTGTGGAAGGCGCCCATGGTGACATGCTTGGAGGTGATGTGTGTGCCCTGCATCACTCGCGGCAGGAGTTGCAAAATGGTGGGGCGGTTGACGTGGCCGATGAGGGCATATTCGAACTTGCCGTCGTCCACTTTGGAGCTGGGGGTGGTGAGGAAGCCGCCGCCTTCGCGCGGGCCGTTGCCCAGGGTGAGCATGAGCACGTCGCGCTCGACGGGCGGCAGGTCGTCGAACCAGATTTTTTCCTGCGCCGATTCGTAGTCCTGCGCGATGGTGCGCAGAGTTGAGACGAGGTACATGGCGAAGCCGTACATGTTGGTAATCTTGCGGCTCATGATATTCACTTTGGCGTCGAAGCCGATACCCACGGTGTTGTTCCAGTATTCGAGGCGGTGGTTGTTGTCACGGATGGAGCCGATGTCGATGGCTTTGGTCGCGCCGGTGAACACGCGCTTCATGGCCTCGGCGGGGTCCATGGCTACGCCTGCGCCAAAGGCGAAGTCGTTGCCCGAGCCGATGGGCGCCACGCCCAGTTTGGGGCGGTGGTTGGGGGCCACGCGCATAAGGCCGTTCACCACTTCGTGCACGGTGCCATCGCCGCCCAGGGCCACCACGGTTTCGTATCCATCCAGCCCGGCCTGGGCGGCCAGTTCGGTGGCGTGGGCCGGGTACTCAGTGCCCGTCCAATCTGCCCCGCCGAACTCTTCCACCACGGCGCGCAGGTCGGAGGCTTTTTGGCCGGAGCGGCCACGGTCGGAGGCGGGGTTGAAGATGAGGCGGACTTTGCTCATAGGAGGAATCCTTTGGCCGGGTGGGTGGCGCTTGGCCGCGATGCACGAACTCCGATAAGGCGGTGATTATAGCCCTGTTCGGAATGAAAAAAAAGCCGGCTTGATATGCGTTCGCAACGGCGTTATAATCCCGACAACTTCATATTTACAACCTTCGGGGCAGGGTGCGGAGATGCAAATCTTCAACTCCCGATCGGCGGTAAGTCGGCCACAGGCAGCCAGCGCCACACCACGGCAGCCCTACGATAAGCCCGCGAGCTGGTCTAACGACTGGCACGACCCGGTGAGATTCCGGGGCCGACAGTGATGCGCTGTTTGTTCTCTCAACTGCAGTAAGTGGTTAGAGGAGGGCAAGCGGGTTCAGTCTGGATGAAAGAAGGCGGCGACCAACCCAATGTGGCGGGGCGGGTTGCATGCGTATACCCCGAAACGATTCGGGGTTTTTCTGCGCATGAGCGTTTGCAGTGCGGTAGGCCCAAGAGTCGGCAATTGGACTCCTGGCCTAGTCGCCTGTTGATGTTGCTTTGCTATGCCCCGCAGGTGTCTGATTCTGTGGGGCATCTTTTATGGCTATCGCAAATCCGCTCAACACCTCCCTGCCCGCCGGGCCGGCCTATCAGCCGCGCTCCCTGCGACTGTGGCAGGCGCTGCTCCTGCCCCTGTCCATCGGCACGCTGCTGGCCGTGTGGCAGGGCGCAATCTGGCTCAAGCAGTACAAATCCTACATTCTGCCGTCGCCGGCGCGGGTGTGGCAGCGGCTGTGGGTGGCGCTGGCCGATGGCACGCTGGCACAACACGCCGCCGTCACCCTTTCCGAATCGCTGGGCGGATTGGCGCTGGGCCTCGCCGTGGCTGCCGTGCTCGGCTACCTGTTGGCGCATTCGCGCCCGTTGGAGAGTTTGCTTGCCCCGTATATCATCGCCTCGCAGTCCATCCCCATCGTGGCCGTTGCGCCGCTGTTCATCATCTGGTTTGGTTCCGGCCCGGCGGCCAAGGTGCTCATTTGCGCGCTCATCGTGTTCTTCCCGGTGCTCATCAACGTCATCGTGGGCGTGCGCTCGGTGGAGCCGGACTTGCGCGACCTGATGCGCTCGCTGCGATCTAACCGCTGGCAGACTTTCGCGCATTTGGAGTTGCCTGCCGCGCTGCCCACCCTGCTGGCCGGCGTAAAGATCGGCGCCACGCTGTCGGTCATCGGCGCGGTGGTCGGCGAGTTCGTCGGCGCGGATCGCGGGCTGGGGTTCCTCATCACCGCCGCGCGCGGCCAGTTCGACACCGCGCTGGTGTTCGTCGCCGTGCTGACGCTGGTCGTCATTGCTATGAGCCTCTACGGGCTGGTGGCGCTGCTTGAGCGCGCGCTGCTGGCGTGGAAGGAATGACAACATGAACTATCAATCATCAATGGAGCTAACTGTGAAAAAACTTGTCCTCGCATTTCTCGCTTTCGTTCTGGCCGCCTGCGCCAGGTTTGCGCCGCTGCCGCCCACGGCCACCCAGGCGCCCGCCGCGGTCCCGTTGCCCACGGCGGCCCCGCTCACGCACGTCAAACTGGCCATGGGCTACATCCCCGATATTCAGTTCGCGCCGTTTTACGTGGCCGCGCAAAAGGGCTATTTCGCCCAACAGGGCATCGACATCGAATTCGTTACCATGTTCGAAAACGACGCTATTCCGCTCATCGGCAGCAACGATCTGCAGTTCGCCAACGTCAGCGCCGAGCAGGTCGTACAAGCGCGCGCTCAGGACCTGCCGGTCAAATATGTGATGAAGTGGTGGGAGAAGTACCCCATCGCCATCGTCGCCAAAAAGTCGTCGGGCATCGCCGCCCCATCCGATCTGGCGGGCCGCAAAGTGGGCCTGCCCGGCCTGTACGGCGCGTCATACGTGGGCCTGCGCGCCCTGCTCAACTCACAGAACATCGCCGAGGGCGATCTGCAACTCGAATCCATCGGCTTCACTCAGGCCGAAGCCCTGTCCGCCGGTCTGGTGGAGGCCGCCGTGGTGTACGCCAACAACGAGCCGGTGAAGCTGGCGGCGCAGGGCGAAGCCATCAATGTCATCTACGTCTCCCAATTCATCGACCTCGCCAGCAACGGCCTCGTCACCAACGAGCAAACCATCAAAGTTCAACCCGAATTGGTCAGGGGCATGGTGGCCGCCGTTCTGCAAGGCCTGGCCGACACCCTTGCCGACCCCGACGCCGCCTTCGACCTCAGCCGCAAATACCTCACTACCCTCACCGAGGCCGACGCCCCCGTGGCCCGCGCCGTCCTCGCCGCCTCCATCGACATGTGGAAAACCGACCGCCCCGGCATCTCCGACAAAGCCCGCTGGGAAACCACCCAGGCCACGTTGCTCGACATGAAACTGATCCCCTCGGCCGTAGACGTGGAGCAGGCATTTACCAACGAGTTTGTGAAGTGAATAGTGGGTAGTGGTCAGTGGATAGTGGGCAGTAGGCAGTAGGCACCACCCACCATCCACTAACCACTGATGACTCCCCATTCATCATTCATCGTTCATCATTCATCGTTTCCTCATGCCTCCCCTCCTCTCCGTCCGCAACCTCGGCCTCACTTACCCCAACGCCGACGGCGGCTTGAGCGCATTGCGCGACCTCACCTTCGACATCGCCCCTGGCGAATTTGTCGCCGTCGTCGGCCCCTCCGGTTGCGGCAAAAGCAGCCTGCTGCAACTGCTGGCCGGCCTGCGCCTGCCCACCGCAGGCAGCGTCCTCTTCGAAGGCGAACCCCTCACCGGCCCGCGCCGCCGCATCGGCGTCGTCTTCCAAAAAGCCAATCTCATGCCGTGGCGCACCGTGCTGCAAAACATCACCCTGCCCCTGCAACTGCAAGGCCTGCCCGCCGCCGAAACCCAGCGCCGTGCCGTCGACCTTGTCGAGTTGGTGAGCCTCACCGGCTTTGAGCACACACTGCCGCGCCACCTCTCCGGCGGCATGGAGCAGCGCGTCGCCATTGCCCGCGCACTCATCCACCGCCCTGACCTGCTCCTCCTCGACGAACCCTTCGGCGCGCTCGACGCCCTCACCCGCGACCGCATGGGCCTCGAACTCCTCCGCATCTGGGATCGCTACGGCAAAACCATCGTCATGGTCACCCACTCCATCACCGAAGCCGTCTTCCTCGCCGACCGCGTCCTCGTCTTCACCCCGCGCCCCGGCCAACTGCGCGCCCACATCCCCATCCCCCTGCCGCGCCCGCGCGCCCTCAGCCAAACCTACTCGCCCCAATTCGGCGCGCTGGCCATGCAAGTGCGCGAGGCGATTGAATAGCCAGCAGCCCCCATTTTGAACGAATCCACGAATGCATCCGGCAATATTCCGTGATTCGTTCCAAACCCGAAGTCCCTGCCTTGGCCTATAATTCACGCCAACTTACAACGACTGGAGACCCAAACTGCCATGACCGCTCTGCGCGACTTTCTCGAAATCCCCTACGACCAACTCGAAGAACTCAACCTGGCCATCAAAGCCGAACGGCTGGCCCGCAAACCCGTTGACCAACTGCGCGAAGCCCGCATGCGCAGCATCAGCGACGAGAAGCGAATCAAAGCCGTCACCGTGTGCTTCTCCGACCTCGAAGGGCGGCTGCATATGCTGGACTACGACAAGAAATTCCTGCTCAAATCCGCCGACAACCTCACCTTCGACGGCTCCTCCATTCGCGGCTTCTCGCGCCAGGCCGAATCCGACCTGCGCCTCGCCGTCGACTGGGGCGCGTTCTACTGGCTGCCCGCCGACATCTTTGGCCCCGGCAAAGTCCTCGTCTTTGGCGAGGTGCTCGAACGCGACGGCACTCCCTACACCGCCGACCTGCGCGCCACCCTCAAGGCCTACACCCAAGCCCTCTTCGAGCGCGACGGCCTCACCTGCAACGCCTCCAACGAAATCGAAGGCTTCCTCTTCAAAGGCGGCCACGCCGAACAACGCTACCTCGAACTCGGCGGCTTTGAACTCATCAGCACCAGCGGCTACTACCACTCCCTGCCCGGCGACCCGCTGCGCAACTTCATCGACACCGCCGCCGAAGCGCAGCGCGCCATGGGCTTTGGCAACGAAAAAGACCACCCCGAAGTGGCTCCCTCGCAATTCGAACTGAACTACTCGCACACCGAGGCCGCCATCGCCGCCGACCAGGTCCAACTCTACAAACTCGTCTGCCGCCAGGTGGCCCACCGCCTCGACATGACCGCCAGCTTTCTCCCCAAACCCGTCACCGGAGTCAACGGCAACGGCATGCACACCAACCTCTCCGTCTCGCGCGGCGACACCAACCTCTTCCACGCCGCCGACGGCAAAGAGGGCCTCTCGGCAGCCGGTTGGGACTTCATCAACCGCACCCTCGCCAACGCCAACGACATCTGCCTCATCCTCAACTCCAGCGTCAACGCCTACCGCCGGCTCGACCCCCACTTCGAGGCCCCCAACCAGATCAAAGCCTCCCCTATCGACCGAGGCGCCATGGTGCGCATCCCCCTCGCCAACGCACGCTCCACCCGCGTCGAAGTCCGCTCCATCGCCCCCGACGCCAACCCCTATCTGGCCATCTACGCCCTCCTGCGCACCGGCCTCGAAGGCCCCCTCACCGCCGACCTCACCGCCGACCGCTACCTGCCCGACAACATCTACGACGCCATCCAATACTTCAGCAGCAGCGCCTTTGCCGCACAGGCCCTCACCCCCAGCGTCCGCGGCCGCTACGCCGAACTAAAGCAAAACGCCGCCGACCGCTGCCCGCGCAAACTCGGCTCCGTCATCAAACGCTCCGAAATCCAGTTCCATCACGAAGTGACCAACCAATACCTCTGGGGCCGCTTCTAAAAAAATCGCCTCCTGCAACACACGCGCCGGTCGGCCCTCCGCCACCGGCGCGTATCGTTTCCCCTCTCCGTCCGCGCGGTGCCGCCCCCCAATCCGTGTATAATCCTGCCACCTATGCGCCAAACCTCAAGATTGCTCGGCCTCCTCCTTTTATTGGGAACCGCCGCCTGCGGCGGCGGGGGAGCCGCCGCGACACCAACTCCCGGCCTCAGCGCCACGCCAGTAGCCGCTTCCACCACCTTCCCCACCGGTGAGCCAAGCCCCACCCCCATTCCCCTGGCTGCCACCGTCAACGGCCAACCCATTCCCCTGGCCGACTACGAAGCCGAAATCGCCCGTTTTGAAGCTGGAGCCGCCAGCCTCGGACGCGACCCCGGCGCGGAAGGCGACTACCACACCCTCGTCCTCAACGCCCTCATCGAAAAAACAATCCTTTTGCAGGCGGCCGTCGCCAACGTCACCGCCTCCGATGCCGACGTGCAAGCCGCCTACGATCAGGCCCTCGCCGCGCGCGGCGGCCAGGCCGAATTTGAAACATGGCTGGCCGCCAACCTCTACACCCCCGACCAATTCCGCGCCGAACTGCGCGATGGCATCCTCATCAACGCCCTCCAAACCCAAATCGCCGCCGGCGTCCCCGCCGAAATGGGGCAAGTCCACGCCCGGCACATCCTCGTCGCCACCCAGGCTGAAGCCGAGCAAATCCTCACCGAACTCGGCGCTGGCGCGGATTTTGCAACGCTTGCCGTAAATCGCTCGCTCGATCAAAGCTCCCGCGTCAACGGGGGCGACCTCGGTTGGTTCCCACAAACGGGTTTGGTCACGTCGGAAGTGGCCCAGGCTGCCTTTGCCCTCCAACCCGATCAAACCAGCGGAATCATCCAGAGCGGGCTGGGCTTTCATATCGTGCAAACCATCGAGCGCGGCATGCACCCGCTCACCGCCGGCGTTCTGGCCGAACTGCAGCGGCAGGCCATACAAATGTGGCTGGCCGACTTGAAAGCGAAAGCCGTCATCGAAAACCTTGTCAGACCCTAAGGGTCTCGACGGAACTTATTCTTTTACGACTGCTAAGGGAGCACCACCATGAGCAATCGCGGATCACTCATCACCAACCTCCTCACTCTCCTCGCCCTGCTCGCCACCCTTTGCGTCGGTGGCGTCGTCGTTTCCCTGCTGGCCAACCCCTACCTGCCCATCAACGTCTTCCCCCCGGCCGCCCTGCCGCCTCTGGCCGTCATCGCCAGCCCCACGGCCACGTCCACCACCTCCCTGTTCCCCACCCTGCCCGCCGCATGGACTGCCACCTTTACGCCCGGCGCCGCCAACACCAACACACCGGCGCCCACGTTTACTCCCCTGACCACCACCTCCACCGGCGAGCCTAGCCCCACGCGGCAGACCGACAGCACCCCCACCGGCAGCGAAACCCCGTCGGCGCAGATCACCGATACCGACGTCCCCGCCGGCCCCACCGTCACGCCGTCCAAAACACTCACTCCCTTCCGCTTTATCCTGCAAGTGGGTAGCCCCCTGCCCACGCAAAACTTCGCCAACGATCAGGGCTGCAACTGGATGGGCATCGCCGGGCAAGCTTTTGACCTCAACGGCAACCCCATCATCGGCGACCTCGTGCGCGTCGAGGGCAACAACAAGACCCTCGATTCATTCACCGGCGGCAAGCCCGCCCTCGGCCCCGGCGGCTATGAAATCACCCTCGACTCCAAACCCGTCCTCACCCAGGGTATATACACCGTCCAGCTTTTTGACGACAACGGCGTCCCGCTGTCCGACGTCATCCCCTTCAACACCTTCGCCGATTGCGGCAAGAACCTCATCCTCATCAACTTCGCGCAAAACCACTGACTTGTCCCCCCTCTACATCGTCGCCACCCCCATCGGCAACCTCGAAGACATCACGGCCCGCGCCCTGCGCACCCTGCGCGAAGTGCGCCTCATCGCCGCCGAAGACACGCGCCAGACCGCCAAACTGCTCACCCACTTCAACATCGCCACCCCCACCACCAGCTACTTCGAACACAACAAACTCGCCAAGCTCGATTACATCCTCGAGCAGCTTCAAGCCGGCGACGTGGCCCTCGTCTCCGACGGCGGCCTGCCCGGCCTCTCGGACCCCGGCTACGAACTCATCCGCGAAGCCATTGCCCGCGGCATCACCGTCGTCCCCATCCCCGGCCCCTCGGCCATCCCAACCGCGCTCGTCGCCTCCGGCTTGCCCACCGACGCCTTCGTGTACCTCGGCTTCCTGCCGCGCAAGTCCGGCGACCGCGCCCGCCTCCTCACCCTCAACGCCGACGACCCGCGCACCCTCATCTGCCTCGAGGCCCCGCACCGCCTGCTCGATACCCTTGCCGAAATCCAACACCTGCTGGGCGACCGCCGCGTGGCCGTGTGCCGCGAGCTGACCAAACTGCACGAGGAAATTTTCCGTGGCACAGTGAGCGAGGCCCTCACCCGCTTTAGCCCGGGCGAAGTGCGCGGCGAAATCACCCTCGTCCTCGAAGGCTGGACACAACCCGCCGCCCCCGAGCCGTGGGACGAAGCCCGCATCCGCGCCGCCCTGCGCGACCTGCTGGCCCTCGGCCTCGAACGCAAAGAAGCCGCCAAACAAATCGCCGCCCAAAGCGGCTGGGAGCGGCGGGAAGTGTATAAAATAGCGACAGAACTATAATCAATACCCAATACCCAATACCCAATATTTGGTATTTTGTATTGGGTATTGGGTATTGCCATGGACCTCGACAACCTCCCCCTCTTCGCCCGGCTCGACTCGCAAGGCATACGTCGTCACATCGATGCCCTGCCCGATCAAATCGAAACCGCGTGGGCATTGGGGCAAGCCCTGCCCTTGCCCAACCTCTCCGATCTGACTCACATCGCCGTGTGCGGCGCGGGAGCCATGGCAACGGGGGCCGCCGTGGCTGCTTCCGTCGCCAACCCCCACTGCCGCATCCCCCTCACCCTCCACCGCACCGACACCCTGCCCGCGTGGGTTGCCGGGCCGCAGGCCCTCGTCCTCGCCCTCTCACACACCGGCCACGACCCCGAACCCCTCGCCGCCCTCACCCAGGCCGCCGAACACGGCGCGCGCGTGGCCGCTATCACCACCGGCGGGCCGTTGGCCGAAGCTTGTACCCAAGCGGGCGGCGTCGTGTGGGCCTATGCCCACGGCGGCCCGGCCTCAACCGCGCTGGCCTTTGCCGTGGCCCTGCCGTTGGCCTTGCTCAGCCGTGGCGGCCTTATCCCCAACCCCGCCGACGATATTGCCGGGGCAGTGCAAGTCCTACGCGGGCAACAGCAACGGTTGCGCGCCGAGTCGCCCGTAACGCGCAACCCGGCCAAGCGCATGGCCGGTCAGTTTATGGATCGCAACGTGCTGTTGTTTGGGTCGGGTTTCATGGCTCCGGTGGCGCGGCGCTGGCGTGAGCAAGTGGCCGCCATGGGCAAAGCGTGGGCGCAGTTCGAGGAACTGCCGGATGCGTTGCAGACCGGCCTGGCCGGTCTGCAATACCCCGAAGCGCTGATACCGAAGTTTATGGCGTTGTTTTTGGAAACGGAATTCGACTCGCCGCAGGATCAACAGCGGCTGCAGGACGCCCGCCTGTTGATGATGACGAGCGGCTTCAATACGGACTCGGTGCGCGCCGTTGGCCCCTCACCGCTGGCACAACTGCTCACCGCTGTGCACTATGGCGACTACGTCAGCTACTACCTCGCCATGGCTTACGAGACAGACCCGGCGCCGGTGGAAGTGCTGGAAAGATGACAAGGAGACCATGAGAAGGCGAGAAGGCGAGACAAGAAGACATAGAGGGAATCTGTCTCCGTGTCTCCGTGTCTCCGTGTCTCCGTGTCTCCGTGTCTCCGTGTCTCCTTGCCACCTTGTCACCTTGTCTCCGCGCCCTTCCCCTTCGCCGCCTGTTTCTTCAACTCCAACAGCGCCCCGGTCCACGGTTTGCCCACGGTGTTGCTCTTGGGCAGTTTCACCGTTCCCAGCTTACCGGCAATTTCGGGGATGAGCACGGCTAACTCGCCCCAGTCGTTCAGCAGCACGGCCTGCCGGGCCTTCTGTGAGCTGGCATACGCCCAAGCCCATTGCATCCGGAATTGATCGGCCTTGAGCCAGTAATCGCGTTTTTCCCACGCGCGCACCGATTCGTCCACCGTCTCGTGAATCTTGCCCAGCGCCAGCGCCAAAAATGCGGCCATGTCACGAGCTTCGTCGTCTACTTGTTTTTTGGCGGCCAGCTCTCGAATGGCAATGAGCACGGCTTTGCTCAATTGCGTGCGCTGCTTGCCCACACCGTCGATATTGATGACACGGCTCACAATGTTCTCCTCATGAAGTCCTAAAATGGAAGCGCGAGTTGGGTCAGCCGCCGCGCTGGAACACGAGGCGCACTGCGCCGGGGTACGGGGCGCCGTCGGCGGCCACGCACATGGGCGCGGCCAGGCCGGCCACAGGCGGGGTGCGGCTGCCAAGTTGCACGCTGTACGACGTGCCCACATCCATTGCAAAGTCGCCATAGCTGGCGCTGATTTCCGGCTTCAGCCCGGTCACAAATCCATCTTGCCCGTTAGCCCAATTGACGGTGACTTTCACCCCCGGCAGCCCGTTGCCCTGCGCATCCACCACATCCACGATGATGAGCGGTTTGCGCTCGAGGTCGTTGCAGTAATTCTCTTGACTGAGCAGGGTGAAATCGTACACGGGAGTGGCCGTGGGAGTCTGGGTGGGCGCAGTGGTGGCCGTGGGCAGCGGAGTCTCCGTGGGCGGCTGGGTGGCCGTGGGCGTGGGCGGCAGGGCCACGGTGGCTCGCGGGGTCACCGGGGCAATGCCCAGCCCGAGGTCGGCGGCGAGGGCCGCCAGGGCAGAGGCGTCTTTGCCCTCGGCGGTGAGGCGTTGAGCCAGGGCGGCCACAGCCTCCGCCGGGGCGGGGAGGCCCAGGGTGGCGAGCCGTTCCCCGGCGCGAGTCAGGTTACCATCGGCGGCGTAGGCGTCGGCGATCAAAATCACGTATTGATCTTTGTAATCGGCGCGCAGCACGGCGGGGCGGGTGTCGGTGTAACTCACCGGGCTGATAACCCAGCCATAGAGCAGGCCAAAACCGAGGCCGACGACGAGGCCGAGGAGGATGAGCGACGGGCGGATCACGGGGCTAAGGTGGGAGGCGTGTCACCGAGGGCGGCGGCCAGTTCATTGAGGGCGCGCTGGTCGGCGGGGGCGGTGTTGGCTTGCGCGGCAAGGGAGGCGACGAAGCGGCCCGGATCGTTGAGGGCCAGAGTGGCGAGGCGGGCGCGGGCCAGGGGCAGGTTATGATCGCGCGCGTAAGCCTGGGCGATCATAAGGCCGTAATCGCTTTTGTAATCGGCGCGCAGAGAGGCGGGGGGCACGTTGGTGTACTGCACCGGGCTGATTACCCAGGCGTATCCGAGGCCCAACGCCAGCCCGAGGAGCAGGCCGCCGAGGAGATTGAAGAGTCCGGTTCGGCTCATTTAACGCAAACGGGGCGCATGCCGCCCCGCGTATCCCGTGTGGTCTCTATGATATAATCCCGCCGCGATTGCTGATGCAAGTGCCGAAGGTGGGAGTCGAACCCACATACCCGAAGGTACACGATTTTGAGTCGTGCGCGTCTGCCAGTTCCGCCACTCCGGCTTTCGCGAAAGTATAGGCGAAGGCGATCGTTTGGTCAAGGTCGTATTCAAAGTAGCCCCGTGAAAACGCTCGATCCGAAATTATTGGATGAGGTGGTCCGCCGAATCGCGCGAGCGGTTCAGCCGGAACGCATTTATCTGTACGGCTCGCACGCGTACGGCGCGCCAAACGCGGATAGCGATGTGGATTTGCTGGTGTTGGTTGAGAAGAGTGATGTGCCTTATTACCAGCGAACTCGACCCATCTATAAAGCATTGCGGGGGCTGCTGATGCCGGTGGAGATCAGGGTAGTTACCGACGCTGAATTCAGTCGCCGCGTCAATTGGGTGGTGTCAGTGGAGCGAGAGGCGAGCAGGAGAGGAAAGGTCGTGTATGAGCGCAGAGCCAAGTGATGTGCAATCGTGGCTGGCGAAGGCTCACAGCGATTTGCTTTCGGCGCAAATACTGATCGCCAACGATCCGGCGATATTGGACACGGCGTGCTTTCACTGCCAGCAAGCCGCCGAAAAGGCGCTCAAAGCGTTCCTGGTGTTCAAGGGCGTTCAATTTGAGAAGGTTCATAACACGAGTTACCTGCTCGGTATGTGCCTGAGTCTGAATCCGGAATTTGCGGCAGTGCAAGACCAGGCAGAGCTTCTCAACCCATTTGCCGTCGAAATTCGCTACCCCGGTGATGCGGCAATGCCATCGCCGGAAGAAGCTGTCGAGGCTCTGGCAGCGACAAAGGCTAATTTATAGCTTCGTGCTGGCCCTGTTGCCAGATAATGTGATACCGCCCTCTCTTCAACCCTCATGAAACTTGGCATTATCGGTCTTCCCCAATCCGGCAAAACAACCCTGTTCAATGCGCTGACCGGCGGCAGCAAGCCCGTTGGGCAGGTGGCGGCGGGCGGCCGCTTCGAGGTCACTCAGGCGGTGGTGACCGTTCCCGACGAGCGCGTGGACAAGCTTTCGGCAATGTATAAGCCGAAAAAAACGATTCACACGCAGGTGAATTACGCGGATATTGCCGGGCTGGAGGAGGGCGCGGGCAAGAGCGGGTTCAGCGGCCCGCTGCTCAACCAACTAGCGCTGATGGACGGGTTCATTCACGTGGTGCGGGCGTTTGAAAATGCCTCGGCGCCGCACGCGGCAGGCAGCGTGAACGCGGCCCGCGACCGCAGCGCGGTGGAAACCGATTTGCTGCTGAACGATCTGGTGGCGGTGGAGCGCAAGCTGGAACGGCTGGGCGAGGAACTGCGCAAGGGCGGAGTGAAGGACAAGTCGGCGGTGCAGCGCGAGCAGGCGCTGTTCACGCGGCTGCACGAGGCGCTGTCGGCAGAAACGCCGCTGCGCGAGGTGGAACTGTCTGCGGAAGATGAGAAGAGTCTGTCTTCGCATTCGTTCCTCACGCGCAAGCCGCTGCTCACTCTCATCAACATTGGCGACGATGACGACGAGGCCGGCGTGGCGGCGGCGCTGCCCGCCGATCGGCCGCACACCGGCGCGGTGGTTTTGCGCGGGCGGCTGGAGATGGAGATTGCCCAGTTGGCGCCGGGGGATGCCCAGGCGTTTTTGTCGGAGTATCACATTGCCGAGCCCAGCCTGCGGCGGATGATCAAGCTGTCGTATGACCTGCTGGGGCTGCAATCGTTCTTCACCGTGGGCGAGGACGAAGTGCGGGCGTGGACGGTGCGGCGCGGCGCGGCGGCACAGGAAGCGGCGGGTGAAATCCATACCGATTTGCGCGACGGGTTCATCCGCGCCGAGGTGTTCAGCTACGACGATTTGATAGCTGCGGGCGCGGTGGCCGAGCTGAAAGCGCACGGCAAGTTCCGGCTGGAAGGGAAAGAGTACATTGTGAAAGACGGCGATATTCTGAACATTCGATTCAGCCCGCCGGCGAAGAAGTAGTCAGGAGTCAGAAGACAGGAGTCAGAAGGGAGTCTTCTGAGTTCGCGGCCATAGTGATGAACCGAGCGCCCGCACGAACTTTTCAGGATTTAATCGTTTGGCAGAAGGCGCACCAGTTTGTGCTGGCGGTCTATCAGTTCACTGATGGCTTTCCAAAAACCGAAGTGTACGGCCTGACATCGCAGATGCGCCGGGCGGCTGTTTCCATTCCGGCGAACATTGCGGAGGGCTTCAGAAAGAAGAGCCGGGCAGACAAGGCCCGTTTCATGAATGTCTCGCAAGGCTCTGTGGAGGAATGCCGGTACTATTTGATCCTGGCAAACGATCTTCACTATGGCGACAGCCAGCCGCTATCGTTACTGCTTGAGGAAGTCAGCAAACTCCTACACGCTTACACCGCCTCCATTCTGAATTCCGACTCCTGACTCCTGACTCCTGACTCCATTATTTTGAAAGGAACCCATATGACTTACACCGTTTCTCGTTGGAAACTCGACGCTCTCATCCCCTCTGCCGACATGGCGGATGTAGAAGGGGCTATCAAGACATTCGTTCGCCGGGTCAAAAAGATCGAAGGCTGGCGAAAGAAGCTCAAGGCTTCCATAACAGTCAAGGACTTCTCGGCGCTGTTGAAGGATTACGAGGCCATGCAAGCCGATGGCATGAAGCTGTATTCGTTTGCCGCCCTGCGATTCAACGCCGATACACAGGACCAGCAGGCGCTCGCTTTGATGGGGCAGGTTGAGCAGCTGATAGCCGAATCGCAAAACCGCACGCTGTTCTTTTCGCTGTGGTGGAAGGCGCTGGACGACAAGAATGCCGCCCGCCTGATGAAGCAGTCCGGCGATTTGCGCTACTGGCTGGAGAGTATGCGCCTCTTCAAACCGCACACGTTGTCCGAAGCGGAAGAGAAGGTGATCAACATCAAAAACGTCAACGGCCCCGGCGCCATCCAGACGTTGTACGAGATGATCACCAACAAGCTCACCTATACGCTGGAAGTGAACGGCGAAAAGAAAAGCCTCACCCGCGATTCGTTGATGGTGCACGCCAGGAGCAGCGACCCGGCCATGCGTGAGGCGGCCTATCGCGAACTGTACCGCGTTTACGGCGAGCACGGCCCGCTGCTGGCGCAGGTCTATGCCAGCCTGATGCGCGACTGGCGCAGCGAGAACGTGACTCTGCGCAAATTCAAAACCCCCATTGCCGCGCGTAATCTGATCAACGACATTCCCAATCCGGTGGTCGAAACCCTGCTGAAGGTCATCGCCGCCAATGCCGGTGTGTTCCAGCGCTACTTCAAGCTGAAGGCCAAGTGGCTGGGCCTCCCTTCGGGAAAACTGCGCCGCTACGACATTTATGCGCCCCTGGCCGGGTCGGAGAAAGAGTACGACTACGATGCCGCGGTGCGGATGGTGCTGGACACGTTTACCGAGTTTTCGCCGCGAGTGGGCGAACTGGCGAAGAAGGTGTTCGACGACGGGCACGTGGACTCGGAAGTGCGCCCCGGCAAACGCACCGGCGCCTTCTGCTGGAGCGCGTTGCCGATGGTATCGCCGTGGGTGCTGTTGAACTACAACGGCAAGGCCAACGATGTGGCCACCACCGCCCACGAAATGGGCCACGCCATCCACGCCCTGCTGGCCGCCGATCACTCCCCGCTCACCTTCCAGTCTTCGCTGCCCATGGCCGAAACCGCCTCGGTGTTCTCGGAGATTTTGCTGACGGAGAAATTGTTGGCGCAGGAAACCGACGTTGCCGTGAAGCGCGATTTGCTGGCCGGGGCCATTGACGATGCCTATGCCACGGTGGGGCGGCAGGGCTTCTTTGCCATGTGGGAGAAGGAAGCGCACGAGCTGGTGAAGCAGGGCAAGACCGCCGACGAGATAGCCGCGCGGTATCTGGAAACCCTGCACGTGCAATTCGGCGATGCAGTCGAGATCGCCGACGAATTCAAGTGGGAGTGGGTATCCATCCCGCACTTCTACGGCACGCCGTTTTACGTGTATGCCTATTCGTTCGGGCAGTTGCTGGTGCTGTCGCTCTACCAGATGTTCAAGCGCGAGGGCGAGTCGTTCAAGCCCAAATACCTCAAGATACTATCGTACGGCGGCTCGGAAGCCCCGGCGCGCATTCTCAAGGAAGCGGGCATTAACATCGCCTCGGCCAAATTCTGGCAGGGCGGCTTCGACGTGATCAGCGGGATGATTGACGAGTTGGAGAGAATGTAGATCTACTTCCTTACCGCCGCTTCCATCAACTGCTGGATTCGCGGCAGCATCTCCGCCGGGTTGGGGTGCAGGCCCTCGATGAGCAGGGCGTTTTCGTAGAGCTGGTCAACGCAGGCGGATACGATCGGCTCGGAGTCGTTGGCGCCCACCAGTTCGGCCAGGCGGCGGATGAGGGGGTGGCGCCGATTCAATTCCATCACCCGCTTGGGCAGGTCGTAAGGCTGATTGAGCAGGCGCCTGATGCGCGCCATATCCTGCGCCGGGCCGCCGCCGTTGGGGACCACCAGCCGCGCCGGGCTGTCCACCAGCCGCTCCGAAGCCCGCACCTCCACCACCTTGTCGCCCAACTGCGCTTTCACTTTGGCAATCAACCCCTCAAATTCCCCGGCAGGGAGGTCTTCGGCCTCGGACGCGGGCTGGTCGTCTTTGGGTAAGTCCAGTGTGGCGTCATCCACGCTTTGCAGTTTGAAGCCCTCATACTCGGTCAGCCCGTTCAGCAAAAAGTGGTCGATGGGGTCGGTGAGGTAGAGCACTTCCATGTTGTGCCCGCGGAAGTAATCGAGGTGCGGGCTGATGGCCGCGGACTGGAGGCTATCGGCGAGCAGGTAGTAAATGGATTTTTGCGCGGGCTGGACGCGGCCAATGTAATCGTTCAGCGAGGCCCATTCGCCGTCGGCGGTTTTGGAAGAGTGGAAACGCAGGATGGGATAGAGCTTCTCGCGGCCCGCGGGATCCAGCGCCACGCCTTCTTTGATGAACGGCCCGAACTCCGACCAGAACCGGGCGTACTTGTCTTTGTCGTCGGCGGCCAGCTTTTTCAATTCGTCAAGCAGCTTGTGCGCCAGCGCGGTTTTGATGCGCTCCATCACCTTGCTGGATTGCACCGCCTCGCGCGAAACACTGAGCGGCAGGTCTTCCGAATCCACCACGCCCTGCACAAAGCGGAAGTGGTTGGGCAGCAGGTCTTTGCAATAATCCTGAATGAGCACCTTGCGCGAATAGAGCTTCAGCCCGTCTTCGCGCCGGGTGGCCACCACGCCGCGCTCGGCCTTGGCCGGAACGTAGAGCAGGGCATGGATTTGCACCGGGGCGTCGGTGTTGAGGTGAACGCGCAACAGGGGTTGCTCGAACTCCAGCGTCAACTGGCGATAAAAGTCGTTGGCTTGCTCATCCGTCACCGAGGCCGGCGATTGCCGCCACAGCGCCGTTTGCCGGTTGATCGCCCGATCCTTCAAATAGATTGGGAAGGCCACAAAGTCGGAGTGTTTGTGGATCACCTCCTCCAGCCGCCAGTCTTTGGCGTATTCCGAGGCGTCTTCTTTCAGCCTGACGACAATGGTCGTGCCCCGGTCGGCCTTGTCGGCAGGGACCAGGGTGTAGCTGTCGCCGCCGCTGGTGGTCCACGTCCAGGCCGTGGCCTCGGGCCGGTGCGAGCGCGACGTGACGCGCACTTCGTCGGCCACCATCAGCACCGAATAGAAGCCCACGCCAAACCGCCCGATGACGTCGCCGGGTTTTGCGCCCTCTTTGAGCGACTGCAGAAACGCCGCCGCTCCCGAGTGGGCAATGGTCCCCAGATTCTCCACCAACTCGTCGCGCGTCATGCCAATCCCAGTGTCGGCAATGGTGAACGTCCTGCCGTCCTCGGAGCCGGTGATCATGATCTTCAACTCGGCGTCCGGGTCGAGCATGTCGCGGTTGGTGAGCATCTCGAACTGCACGCGGTTGAGCGCGTCGGAGGCGTTGGAGATCAACTCGCGCAGAAAGATTTCGCGCTCGGTGTACAGCGAATGGGCCAGAATATCGAGCAGTTGCCGCACTTCGGCGCGGAACTCAAGTTTATCGGCAGGGGTGTCAGTGCTCATAGGCAAGTCTCCCGGAAAAGTGGTTTCGACACACCACTTTATCGAAGGTCTGTTAGATGAATGCTAGCGGCCCGGCCTTCGGCGGCAAGGCTCCTCAATTCGGCAATAGTGTGGATCACCCGGCAATCGGCGTCGGGGAACACGTGGCGAGGATCGATGAGCACCGGAATCAGCCCGGCGCTCTGCGCGCCAACCACGTCGGCGAAGTAGTTGTCGCCCACATATACCGCTTGCTCGGGCAGCACGTCGGCCAATTGCGCCGCCCGTAGAAAGATGGCCGGGTCCGGCTTCCACGCCCCGGCCTGCCCGGCAGAGAGGGTGAAGTCAAACAGATCGTCGAGGCCATGGGTTTCGGCAATGGGGGCCAGGTCGTCGGTGCGGTTGGACACCAATCCCACCACCCAGCCGTGCCGTCGCAGGTGCAACAACGTATCGCGCACGTCGGGGGGCACCAGGGCGTCCGGGGTGAATTCGGCGCGGAACCAGGCATCCATTTGGGCGGCGTGGTCGGCAAGAGGGCCGGTGACGCCCACGGTGGTTAACTGGCGTTCGTTATAGCGCCGCCAGAAGTGCGCCTCGCCGTGTTGCTCAAGGTCGGCAGTAATCCAGTCGCGGCGCGACCAGTATTCATGCTGCCAGCGCTCCAAACGGCGAGGGGCCGCCTCGTCAAAGGTGTGGCCCAGCCGGGCGCAGAAATCGAAAAACCGGGTCACTGGCGAGACCCGGTTCACGAGCAGCGTACCGTCGAGGTCGAAGAATATTGCGCGAGATTCAGTTGAAGGCATGGGGCCGATTATATCAACCCCAGCGCGCCGCGTGCCGGGCCGCTCGCAGGCTACGGGGTCGACTGGCGGGCGCTCTTGCGGCGCTTCCGCTTGACGGGTTTGGGAGGCAGCACGCGGCCGTAAATTTCGAGCTCTTTTTCTTGTCGAATTTCAATGGCGCGCCGCAGGGCTTCCTTTTCGCCATATTTGTCAATGGACACGGAAGTCCGCATCGGCTTGCCCGGCTCGGGACTCCACGACACCTGATACGCCCGGTATCCGGCGGCGGTGCGGGTAATCCGCTGGACGCCCCGGATGCCGCTGTGGTTGCGCCCGGTAATGGAGGCCACCACGCGCTCGGTGCGCGGCTTGCCGATTTGCTTCTCCAACTGGTCGCGGTATTCCACCGCCGCCTGCAGAGACTCTTTCCGGCTGTCGTAGTGACTGTCGCTGAAGAACTTGGCGTAGATCTGGCCATTGTACTTCACGCGTACATACCAGCCGTGAGCCCCCTTCTTTGGGCTGTCGAGACGAGATATGCTTTTGTATCCACTGTCTGCCATAGCACGCTCCTGCAAGAAGAATAGGTTGGCGCCCTCAGGCGCTTGTCGGATAATGCACCGCTATTGTATAACTTTTCACGCTACTTGGCTAGCATTTTCCCCATCCGATAATAGTCCAGATTCGCGCCTCTCTGGCGGGACGTGACCTCGGCTAAAGGCACCAGGGCCACCTCGCGCCCGGTTTGGGCGACCATTTGGCCCATGGCCCCTTCGCTCAAAGCCTCCACCGCCTTCACGCCGAACCGGGCCGCCAGCAAGCGGTCGTAAGCGGTGGGCCGCCCGCCGCGCTGGATGTGCCCCAGAATAGTGACCCGGGTCTGCAGGGCAGCCGCGTTCTTGTCCAGGTATTCGGCTACTGCCGTGGCATTGAAGCGCGCGCCCTCGGCTACAATCACAATGGCGTGCGTCTTGCCGCGCGCATAGGCTTCGGCAATCGTCTCGGCCACGTCCTCCAGCGGCGTGTCCACTTCGGGGATCAGCACCATTTCTGCGCCGCCGATGACCCCGGTCATGACAGCCAGATAGCCGCACCGCCGCCCCATCGTCTCCACCAAAAAAGCTCGTTTGTGTGACGAGGCCGTGTCACGGAGCTTGTCGATAGCTTCGACGATTGTATTCAACGCGGTGTCCACGCCGATAGCCATGTTGGTCCCCCAAATATCGTTGTCGATACTGGCTGGAACGCCAATCACCGGAAAGCCGCGCTCGTGCAGGGCCATGGCGGCGCGCATCGAGCCGTCGCCGCCGATGACGATCACCGCGTCAATGCCGCCGTAGCGCAGATTCTTCAGGCCCTTGTCCTGTCCCTCGGGCGTGTAAAACTCTTTGCAGCGCGCCGTCTGCAAAATGGTGCCGCCCTGTTGAATAATGCCGCCCACGTCGCGGGCCTGCAAATCCTTGAAGTCGCAGTTCATCACGCCGTCAAACCCCTGGTTGATGGCCTTCACCTGCAAATGGCGGGCCATCGCCGTGCGCACCACCGCGCGGATACAGGCGTTCATGCCCGGCGCGTCGCCGCCACTGGTCAATACACCAATGCAATTAATCATGATCCGTCCTTCGATTGTCGGTCAGGCGAGGGGATGTACTTCGATCACATCGGGCGTGACGAACTTGTGCAACTGCCGCAGCAATTCATCAGAGTAGCGGGTAGCGTCGTTCATAAAGTCCAGCTCGAAACGGCGTCCGTCCGGCTCAAAAACCACCAGCGTAAACCGGTCGTCCCCCGGATGACTCACAAAAGATTCATACACTCGCTGGATCCGGCGCTTGTCCACGTCCCGGTCACCGGTCGGGCGTAATGTTACCACGATGCGCCGCGGCGGCTCATTGGTCAAAGTGGACAATTTATCGGGCAGCGGGGTTTTCGCGAATGGCACAACCGTCGGGGGCGTGGCGCCGGGCGGCGCGAATCGGGAGCGCGCGAGCGCCGGACGGTCTTCCCAGATCATCACCGCGGATTCGTCCGCATGCCGGCCGTTGCCGTTGCCCGGCCCGCTCGCTACATGGGCGCTTGCCGTCACCGGCACCGGGGCCGCCACCGGGGACGAGGTTTCCCCTCCACCGACGCCGTTTCCCGGCGAAGCCGAGTCTTCGGGAGTGGAGTCCGCTTCGTCCTCCGGATCGAAAGCTTGCCCGGCGAAGGGGTCATCATCCACCGCGAGAGGGGCCGCGGTGTAAGCGGGCGCGGGCGGGGCCGAGACGCGCGGTGCCGGGCGGCTGGCCGGGGCCGAGGGCGCGGGCCGTTGGCGCGCGGGCACGGGCGTGTGGCCGGCGGCCACCGTCACTTTAAAATCGCGGGTGATGGCGTCCACCAGAATTTTCGCGTTCTGGCCTTTGGCGTCCACCTTGCCGGTGATTAGCACGATCTGATCCACTTCGAGCCAGTGGCCCACTTCTTTCCAGGTGCTGGGGAAGATCACCAGATCGAGGGAGCCTTGCAGGTCTTCGAGCGTGGCAAAGGCCATGGCCTTCTGGCTTTTGGCCGAGATGTGCGGGCGGATGTGGGTGATTTGCCCGGCGACCGTCACCGGCTTGCCGTGCAGGTCCTCGCTCAGTTCGCCGCTGTAGTGGGTGATGAGCGACTGCAGTTCATCCATGCGTTCCAGCAGCGGGTGATCGGAAACGTATACGCCCATCAATTCTTTTTCCCAAGTGCGCATGTCTTTGAGCGGCGGGTCGGCGACGGCTTTGGGCAGGGCCACGGCCAGGGTTGTGCTCCCGCCGCCCGGCCCGCCGAACAGGTCAAGCTGCCCGGCCTCGGCGGCGCGGTGAGTGGAGGTGCTGGCAGCCACAATGGAATCCACCCCGGCCAGCAGTTGCGCCCGTTTGCCCAGCGATTCGAGCGCGCCCACTTTGACGAGACATTCCAGCGCGCGTTTGCCCACCAACCGCAAATCCACGCGCTGGCAAAAATCGTCCAGCGATTTGAACGGCCCGCCGGCGGCGCGCGCGCGCATGATTTCGGTGGCCGGGGCGGCGCCCACGTTTTTCACTGCGCCCAGCCCAAAGCGAATGGCCGACTTTTGCCCCGGCTGATCTTGAATAGTGAAATCCAGCCCGCTGTAATTCACGTCCGGGGGTTTCACTTCAATGCCCATGTGGCGCGTGTCAGCCACGTACATGGCCACTTTGTCGGTGTCGCCCTTTTCGGCGGTGAGCAGGGCGGTCATGTATTCCACCGGGTAGTAGGCTTTGAGGAAGGCCGTTTGCGCGCAGATGATGGCGTAGTCGGCCGCATGCGAGTTGTGGACAATGAAATCGTTGGCGACGAAGTTGTGCGTGTCGGCCACCGTCAGGTCGAACGTCTGCTTCCGGCCCACGGATTCAATCGAAACGATCTTGTCCCAATACACATCGCTTTGGGCATACGTCCGCAGGTCGTCCGCGCAGAAAAAGTCAGCCAGCCGGTCAAGGGTGTCGCGGGTAAAGCCCGACTTGGTGACGGAGGCCGTCGGATAAAACTCGCGTTGGGCCACGCCGGTCTGCGCGCGCAACTCATCCCACGTCAGGCCGCGCGCGCTCTTCTTGTCGCGGATCTGTTGTTTGACTCCCAACGGCACCACGTCGCGCGTGCCGGAAGAAACCGGCTCGATGGCGATGATCCTTTCCAGTTTGGCCCGCCGCCCGTCGCTCACGAAGTTGGCCGCTATTTGTTCCGCGAACAAGCGCATGTTGTCGTTGCCGGTGACAAACAACTGATAGCCGGTGCGGCCTCCGCGGTAGGGGAAGGTGACGCGGCGCAACCGGCTGATGATGCCCGGCCGCAACAAAATATGCTGCAGTTGTCGCGCCATACGCTCGGAAGATGTGGCGTAAAACAGGCTGCGCCCGCGCTCGTTGATGTGGCCGTCGCCCTCCCACATGCGCGCCACCAGCAAAGCCAGTTGGCGGTTGGTCAACTCAAACGCCTCGGCGGGAATTTCCTTCGTCAGCGCAGTTTTGCCTCGGATGCCGAGCCGTTCCGCCCATTGCACCACGCCCGCTTCGCGCTCGCGGTCGGCGCGGCGGCTGTAGACCTCGTGCGTTCCGCGGCGGCTGACGGTGGCGAGAGTGTTGTCAAACCGTTCGAGCGCCGTCACGTAGTCGCGCAGTTGGGCCTCGTCGGTCGTGTAATAGTACAGGCCGTGCGGATGGCACAGGTTCCCTTCGGCCAGCAAGTGGCCCAGCACGATCACTTCGTGATCCGGCCACTGGCGGCGGCCCTCCACCGGAATCCGCCGGGGAACGGCCAGTTGATCGCCGGGATGCAGATCGCCCAACATACGCCAGCCGTCAAAGGTGTAGAAGGGGTGATTGGCGGTGGCTTCGATCTGCCGCCCCAACTGCGTGGTGAGGCGGTAAACACGCTTCACGCCGTTGTCCAGCGCATCCGTCACCACGCCCACGCCGAGCCGCAAACGGTCGGTATGAAACGTGACCGTGCGCTCGATGGTGGCCGCGCCGCGCGCCAGATCGCCCACGCGCACCAGCCGCCCGGTGTCGGCATCCACCACTTCCGCCTCGGCGGGCAAACATTTGTTGAAACCATAGCGCGCGAACGTTTCCCAATCGTCAAAGATCAGGTTGGACGCTTCCGCCGAGATGCCGTTCGTCATCGCGCCGTTCACGAACTTCTGGCGCTGCTTGATCATCTCCTCGCCCTTTTTCTTGGCGACCACTTTGCGGAAGCTGTCAGCTTCGGCGGCGGTGTAACCGGCCAGGTTCATCACCGCGCGCATGATCTGTTCCTGATAGACGGTGATGCCGTAGGTTTCGCTGAGGATGGGTTCGAGCTTCGGGTGGCGGTAGTCCGCCGCTTCCTCGTCGTGCATGCGGCGGATGTAGGAGGGGATGAAATCGATAGGCCCCGGCCGGTAAAGGGCCACCATGGCGATGATGTGCGCCAGCCGGGTGGGTTTCATGTCCACCAAGAAGCGGCGCATGCCCGCGCCCTCCACTTGAAACACCCCGGCCACATCCCCCCGGCCCAGCAGGTCGTAAATGGCTTTGTCGTCAGTGGGAATGTTGTTGATGTTGTAGTCCACACCGTGGCGCTGTTTGATGAACTCGCAGGCGCGGGCCATGATGGTGAGAGTGCGCAGTCCGAGGAAGTCCACTTTGAGCAGGCCCAGGTATTCGAGGATTTCCATCTCGAACTGGGTGATGGCGCCGATGGAGGTCTCTTCGCCGTTGCTTTTGGTGGGCCGGTGCAGGGGCACGTATTCGGCAATGGGCCGGTCGGCGATGACCACGCCCGCGGCGTGGGTGCCGGCGTTGCGGGCCACGCCTTCGAGACCCATGGCTACGTCCACCATCTTTTTCACTTCGTCGTCTTCGTCATACCTGGCGCGGAATTCCGGCACATCCTGCAACGCCTGCTCGATGGTGATGGGCTTGCCGGGAATGTTGGGCAGGGTTTTGGTAACGGGGTCAACCTTCTGGTTGAGGTCGATGTTCATCACCCGGCCCACGTCGCGGATGGCGGCGCGCGCGCCGAGCGTGCCGAAGGTGATAATCTGCGCCACTTTGTCCGAGCCGTATTTGCGCGAGGTGTATTCGATTAGCTCGTAGCGCCGGTCGTCCTGAAAATCGAGGTCGATGTCCGGCATGGAAACACGGCTGGGGTTGAGGAAGCGCTCGAAGATGAGGTCGTGGCTGAGCGGTTCGACGAGGGTGATTTCGAGGCAGTAGGCCACCATGGAACCGGCAGCGGAGCCACGGGCGTTGTACCAGATTCCATTGGCGGCGGCGAAGCGGCACAAATCCCACACGATGAGAAAGTAGGTGTCGAAGCCCATGGTGTGGATGACGCCGAGTTCGTATTCCAGCCGTTCGTGCACTTGCGGGTCGGCCGCGCGGCTGCCGTAGCGTTTGAGCAGGCCGGCTTCAGAGAGGTGGCGCAGATAGGTCTCGGTGGTGTAACCGGGCGGCACTTCAAAGTTGGGCAGGTGGTAGCCCTTGAAGCCCAGGTCCACGCTGCACCGTTCGGCAATGGCCAGGGTGTTGTCGATGGCCCCCGGCACGTGGCCGAACAGGGCGCGCATTTCATCCGCCGAGCGCAGGTGGTATGAGGGGTCGCTCATGCGCATGCGGGTTTTGTCGGCCACCAGCGTGCCGGTCTGAATGCACAGCAGCACGTCTTGCAGGGTGTGGTCTTCGCGTTTGACGTAGTGCACGTCGTTGGTGGCTACGTATTGCGCGTTGTAGCGCGGCCCCAGCTCCAGCAGGGTTTTGTTCAACTGCCGCAGCTCGGGGATTTCGTGATCCTGCAATTCGAAATAAAAGTTGTCTCTGCCGAAGACCTCGTAATACCAGTCGAGCTGCTTGCGCGCTTCGTCGGGGCGGCCATCGGTCAGCAGGCGCGGCACTTCGGCGGCCATGCAGCCGGTGGTGCAAATGAGTCCCCCGGCGTGGGCGGCCAAATAGTCGTGGTCAATGCGCGGGTAGTAGTAAAAGCCGTCGAGCTGCGAGGCGGTGGCTATCTGCAGCAGGTTGTGATAGCCGGTGTCGTTCTCGGCCAGCAGCAGCAGGTGAGACGACCGGCGGTCTTTCTGCGCGTCGCGGTCGGTCATGCCGCGCGCGGCCATGTAGGCTTCCAGCCCGATGACGGGCTTGACGCCCTGGGCGATGCACTCCTTGTAGAACTCGATAACGCCGAACATGGCGCCGTGATCGGTGAGGGCCAGCGCCGGCATCTCCAGTTCCCGGGCGCGGGCGACAAGCTTTTTGACTTTGCCCAGGCCGTCGAGCAAGGAGTATTCGGAGTGTGTGTGCAGGTGAACGAACGACATGGTGGGGAACTGTTGCCCTGATTATACATCGTTGGCCGTGGGGCGCATCTTAAACGTAGAGACGCCCTCTCGAGCGTCTCCGTGTTCATCGCGGGCGCGGACTCGCCTCACACCATCCCTTTGTACATTCCCCCATCCACCGTGAGCGTGACGCCGGTGACGTACGAGGCCGCCGGGGAGCAGAGGAAGGTGGCCACGTTGGCGAACTCCTGCGGCGTGCCCATGCGCCCGAAGGGGCTGGCGGCGGATTGCTTTTTCACTTCCTCCTCCAGCGTGGCGCCGTTGCGTTTGGCGCGGTCGGTCAGCAGTTGCCGAACGCGCTCGGTGTCGGTGAAGGCCGGCAGGATGGCGTTGAAGCGGATGCCCTCGTTGCCCAGTTCCAGCGCCAGACTTTTGACGAGGCCCACCACGGCCAGCCGGATGGAGTTGGACAGCAGGAGGTTGGGCAGCGGCTGCTTGACCGAGTAAGAATTGAAATTAAGCACGGCGGCGCTGGACGACCGGCGCAAGTGCGGCAGCGCGGCGCGGATGAAGCGCACGTTGCTCATGAGCAGCAAGTCCACGCTCTGCAGCCAGGCCTCGTCGCTCAACTCGTCGAAGCGGCCGGGCGGCGGCCCGCCGGAATTGGTGATCACAATGTCCAGCCCGCCGAAGTGGCGCGCGGTTTCGCCGATGAGGCGTTCCACATCGGCGGCCACGGCCACATCGCCCGCGAGGGCGATGACCTGCGCCCCGGTTTCGGCGCGGATGGAGTCGGCAGCGGCGTTGAGGCGGGCGGCGTCACGGGAGTTGATGGCGACCCTGGCTCCCTCGCGCGCCAACTGGCGAGCGGTGGCCGCCGCGAGTCCTTTGCTGGCTCCGGCCACGAATGCAATTTTGTCTTTCAATCCCAAGTCCATGAGCTACTCCTGTTTGGTTGAGAAAACTGAGTCAAAACATCAGGTCGAGCGCGTCGCGCTCGCGCAGCATGCGGCGCCGCCAGTTGTTGATGAGCGGCACGATGAATGGCAGCAGGCGCAGGCTGTACTAGGGCGGCAGGATGGGCAGGCCCAGCAGATCGCCGAAGCTGATGAGCACAAACAGGTGCTCGAGGCTGCCGCGCTGGCGGGCGAACGCGCGCACCTGATCGTGCAAGGCCATGCCGTACAAAACCTCGGCCAGGGTGAGGCGGAGGCGCCGGAGGGCCATGACCGTGCGGCGTAATGCGTGAGGCGTGAATTTCACAGATCGCGCTTCACGCCTCACACGAACAACGCTTCGCCCATGCGCCGCATCGAGTCCGCGCCGCGCACTTCCGTTTCGTACAGCGGCACCGTGGCCCGCACCATGCCGTCGAACTTTTGCCAGATGTCTTCCATATAGCGGTCTTGCATGGCCACGCGGTTGCGGACGAACTCCGGCGAGTCGGGGCGCACCTGCGCTTTGTCGATGAGCATGTTGACGATGACGCCGCCCACGGGGATACCGAATTCGTGGAACCAGCCGATGAAGCGGGTGATGACGGCGATGGGCAGAGCCTCGGGCAGAGTGAGAAAAAAGAAGGCCGTCTGCGCCGGGTCGGTCAGCCGCACCCGCGCTTGCTCCATCCGGTGGCGGAAGGAGATCAAATAATCCATCAGCGGGTCGGCCTCTTTCTTTTTGGTGAACGACAGCAGTTCGCGCAGGCCCTTGGCCTCTTCGCGGCTCTTGAGCATTTTGTTGACCCACAGCGAATACACTTTGGACATACCCAGCAGCCGCCGGGCGTTGGCAGTGGGGGCGGTGTCGAACACGTAGGAGTCGTATTCGCCTTTGAGCATCAGTTCCACCATGTTCTCGAACATGGCGCTTTCCTCGAACGCGGGGTTCATAGTGGCCGATTCGACAAACTCCTCGGCTTTGGTGGAAATGTCGGCGAACTTGAGGAACCACTGAATCTTTTCGCGGATTTCCACTTTGCTGCGCTCGATGGTGTCTTTGGTGTCGATTTCGTAAGCCCACAGGTTGGGCATGCCGGCCACCGGGGTATGCTTGCCGAAAACATCCTGGCTCAGTAAGCCCGACAGGCTGTGCACCGGGTTGGTGGAGGCCAGCAGTGTGCGCTTACCCTGCGAAGCCAGCCATTGCCCGGTGACGCCGGCGGCCACGGTTTTGCCCACGCCGCCTTTGCCGCCGAAGAAAAGAAACTTGAGGTCGGGGTGGGCGGTGAGGTAGCTTCGCATGGAGGTGTCTATCTGTCCCATGATGAGTCCTTTCAATATGCCGTCGCTATTTGCTCTTCGTTTTGAATCACCACGGTAGGGCTGGCTTCCGGTTCCGGCACCAGCAGGCCTTGCTCTTCCAGCAAGGCTACGTGTTCTTCCATCCCCCACCGGGCTCTGTAGACACAGTCTTCTATAGAATGGCCGACCCCCGTGAAGCCTTCGAGAGTGGGGGAGTAAAAAAACTAAAGAACGTTGGATCTGCCGTCGCCTCGATGATCAGAGAGTATTTGAGACCTAACATGCTCTCACTTCCTTTCCTTCAAAACAAGTTCACTGAAACTCATGGCGACTCACACTGCTAGCCGTACATGATCCCAGCCAGTTTCTCGATCATCGCCAGCCCGGTTACGTCGCGCTCCAACTCGGGCACGTGCGCACGCACCTGCGCGCCCAGGTCGGTTTTGATCTGTGCCAGATACTTGTCTTGCATCTCGATCCGGTTGCGGAGGTAGGAGGGAATATCCTGTGAGAGCAGTTCGCGCGGGACGACACGGTTGACCACGTACCCGGCAATGGGCACGTCGAAGGCGGCGAACAGCTTGGCGGCCTTTTGCGTGTCGAGGATGATCATTTCTTCGGGCACCACCACGAAGAAGAAGGCCGTCTTGTCACGGTCGGTGAGGATGCGGCTGGAGGCATTGATGCGGTTTTTAATGTACGTCAGCTCGCTCAGAATCTGATCTTCCTCGGTCGTCTTCTCCTGCTTGAGGCGCGAGACCATCTCTTCATATTCGCGCATTTCCTCGCGCAGTTTGGTGATGCGGTTGATCCACTCGTCGTACACTTTGGCCATGCTCAGGTAATAGAGGGCGTGGCCCAGCGGCACGAGGTCGTAGATGTAGTAATCGTAATCGCCGGCCACCACAATATCCACCACGGCGTCGAAGATGGCGCTCTCTTCCATAGCCGGTTCGGCGCTGGCGGCCTGGATGTATTGCTCAATCTCTTCCGGCACCGCGTCGAACCCGTACATATCCAGAATCTTTTTGCGGATTTCGTTCTGATAGGCCTTGATGTGGCTGTCGGCGTCGATCTCCTGCGCCCACAGGTTGTCCGTGATTTTCACCGGCCCTTTGCCGAAGATGTCTTGTTGGAAGATGTCGGACAGGCTGGCTTGCGGGTCCACCGAGAACACCAGCACCTTTTTGCCTTGCGAGGCCAGCCAGTATGCCGTGGCTGCCGAAAACGTCGTCTTGCCCAGTCCGCCCTTGCCGCCGAACATGATGTAGCGGCGGTCGGGGTTGTTGAGGAAGGTATCTTTGAGGGACATGATCTCTCCCTGTTCGAGTCGGGCGTTTGAGTTTGCGCCGATCCACAAACTCTCAACCCCAACTCAAACCGCTAAAACATTGCATCCGACACGTCTTTTTCCCGCAGCATCCGCCTTTTCCACGTGGCAATCTGCGGCACCACATACGGCAGCAGGCGCAGGCTGTAGTAGGGCGGCAGGATGGGAATGCCCAGCAGGTCGCCCATGGTGATGAGAATAAACAGATGTTCCATGCTGGCGCGGGTGCGCACCGCGTAACGGCTCATATCGTGCGCCGCCATTCCGTAAATGATTTCTTTCAAGTTCTGAAAAATGCTCTTCCTGGGTCGATCTGACATTGGGGGCCTCCCGGTGAATGCGATGCTCTTGTTTACCGAATTTCACGGTCGCCTGTCTACTGACTCAACTCACAATCCGTGCAGATGATAGTCATGCTCGTCGGTGAATTCCTTTTCGCGCAGCACGCGCCGCTTCCACGTGGCGATCTGCGGCACCACGTACGGCAGCAGGCGCAGGCTGTAGTAGGGCGGCAGGATGGGCACGCCGATCATATCCCCCACCGTGGCCAGCATGAACAGGCTTTCGACGCTGGCGCGCATCTCCACGGCGTGGTGCGACAGCTCGTAGCCGAACATGCCGAACAAAAACTCTCGCACGGTGGTCAGCCATTTCTGCACGGCGTCAATGGGGGCGGGGGCGGGTGACACGAATGGGTTACTCCTTGTGCGATTGCTTCGTTTAGCTTTATGATAGCGGCACAACAACTCGATTAGCAGCTGGCGCCCAATTCACCATGAACAACACTGCTCAGACTATCCTATTTGTGCTCGTCGCCATCGTCATGGGCTGGTTTGCCGCCGGCGTGCTGTGGAACATCCGGCGCGGCAACGCGGCCCTCAAGTGGATGCAGGGCGGCCTGCCCCGGTTGGGCGAAAAAGCCGCCCTGCGCTGGCTCGGCTCGTCGGCGGTGGAGCTGACCCTGGCCAAAGCCAGGCCGCCGTTCCGCCGCGCCGAACTGGTGCTGGTGATGGAGCCGCGCGACGTGTCGTGGTTCTGGCTCCTGGCCCGGCTGCGCGGCAGACGCGATATGCTGATCATTCGCGGTCAACTGGTCACACCCCCTCAACTCGAATTCGACGTGGTGCGCCCCGGCAGTTGGAGCGCGCGGGAAACCGTGGGCCGCAACGAAACCCGGCAGTGGGAAACCGAATCGCTGGCCGACGATGCCACGCTGCGCGCCCCCAGAGCCACCCGCGCCCTCTCGCGTGAACTTGCGCCCGCCGCCCTGCAGGCCGCACGGGCTGTCAGCCCGGTGGTGTGGCGGCTTTCGGCCCGCAGAGAGTCGCCGCAGTTCGAACTGCATGTGCCGCTGCCCGACCCGCGCCGCGGCGATGCCGCAAACTACTTCGACTCAATTCGCCGCGTAGCCGAGCAGGTGGGGAAGCGATAGGCCTGACAGGTCCGCTTCGCGAGACCTGTCAGGTCTGAGTCGCGTCAGTCTCCCGGCGCCGGAGCTGCCGTAGTCGCGCCTTGCCCGTACCGCTGGTAAGCTTTCCAGCCGTCGTAGCCAATCATCAGCGCGGCCACGATTAACAGCAGGGACACCAGAATCATCGCCCACGCGCCGCCCACCGACACCGCGGCCATACCGGCTTTGGTGGCGATGGTGACGTACAGGTTGCGCGCCGTGACCGCCGTGGCGGCCAGGGTGGTGATATACATGAACAGCATGGGCCAGAGCGCATAAGCCGGGTTGCGCTTCTCGCTCTTGAGCCACACCGTGACCAGCAGCAGGCTCAGGGCGGCCATCAACTGGTTGGACGCGCCGAATAACTGCCACAGGTACACCCACGTGCCGGAGAGCACCAGCGCCAGCGTGAGCACCATGGAGATGATGGTGGACACGTGCATGTTCTTCACGGCAGGCACAGCCTCGCCCACCCACTCGGTGAGCGTGACGCGCATGACGCGGAAGACCAACTGCACCACGGTGAGCACGATGACGACGAAGGCGCCGAAGCCCAGAGCCGTGCCGAAGGCTTCGGGCAGCGCGCCGAAGGTGCCGGCGAACACCAACTTGCCTACACCGGCGGCGAACCGGCCGCCGCCGCCGCCCGCGCCGGCGATGGACACGGCCACCAGCGACAACAGGGCCAGTGTGTTCTCGGAGAACATCGCGCCGCCGCCTACGGGCAGGGCATCGGTTTCATACTCCAACTGCCGCGCCGTGCCCACCGAGCCAAACAGCGCATGCCAGCCGGAGATGGCGCCGCAGGCGATGGTGACGAACAGCATCGGCCAGATGGGCTGCCAGGCCGCGCCGGCTTTCAGCGCAAAGCCCATGTCTTTGAGCGCCGGGAGTGCGAACGCGCCAATGGCCGCGCCGCTGGCATCCTTGATGCCGGTCAGCGGTGCGAGAACGGCGCCGACGGCGCTGAGCAGGATCGTGAGCAGCGTGATCCAGAAGCCGATGTAGTTGACGGGCTGGGCAAAGCGCCAGATGGGCAAGTTTGCGCCCAGGTACGAGAACACCAGTAGGAACAACGCCCAGAACAGATACGAGGGCATCGTCTTGATTTCACCGGTGTCGGCGTTATACACCGCCGTGGAGGCCCGCTTGCCGTCAGCGCCCGGAGCCGGGATGCGCGGGTCGGCGTTGGTGGGGTCGACCACCGAATACAGCGAGGCGTTGCCGGTGACGGCATTGACGGCGTTGTTCAGCGCCACCGTGGCCTGGCCCACAGGCCCCTGCACCAGCTTGCCGTTGGCATCCTTGGTCTGGCCCAAGGGGCCGAGCACCATGGCGGCCAGCGTCACGATCACGACGATGGCCGTCACCGTCACCAGGTTCATCTTCATCTTGTAGAGCATCTGCCCGGCGAGCAAACCCATCAGGGCCAGCATCAAGATGCCAAAGGGCACGTCGGGGCGAGCCGCGAGGATAGCGGCGAGGATGCCGACGAAGGCCCCGGCCACCAGCAGCAGGTAGAAGAAGATGAACACAAACAGGATCGTGCGCGTGCGCGGCGCGATCAGTTTGTGGGCAATGGCGCTCATGCTGTTGCCGTCGTTCCGCACCGAGACCATGATGGCGCTATAGTCGCTGGCCCAGCCGATAAATGACACGCCGATGAGCAGCCACAGGATGGCGGGCAACCATCCCCACAGGTTCGCCGCCGTAATCACGCCGACGATGGGGCCGGCGGCGGCGATGGATTTGAAGTGATAGCCGTACAGAACGTTGCGGCTGGCAGGCATGAAATCCACCCCGTCCATGTACATCTTGGCCGGAGTCGCCTTCTTGTCATTGGCTTGAATAACATCCCGGTCGATGCGTTTTGCATAAAAGTTGTAGGCAAGGTAGATTACGACTACTGCCGCAATGACAACTACCAATGTATTCATTTCACTTTCTCCTCAACTAATGGTTAATGCGCGCAGAAAAGCCGGACGTTTGCCAACGGTAATGTAGCCTTCCCCTCTTCTCCTCCTTTCCGGGTATCTCCAGTCGGCCAAACAGCCAGACCCGCAGCCTTACGCGGCCACGGGCATGGCGGCAAGCTGTCGGGCAATTTCGGCCTCGGCCCCGTCAAAGTCGGCGCCGACGAATCGTTTACGCCCGCCCACAATCACCGCCGGGTATCGCCCCAACCTGTGCCGGGCAGTCTTCCAAAACCCCTCCAGCGAGGCGGCATCAATCACCTTCACCACCACCGCGTCACAGTGAACCCGCAACAAACGCCGCACCCAGTCGGACACGGCCTGATAGTCTTGCAGCATGTCGGGCGGCAGGGCGCTCCTCGCCTGCTCCTCGTGCAAGCCTTCGCTGAAGCCCGTTTCCTTCCACACCACTTCGCAGTGCGTGCAATGATAAAAGGCGGTGGGGGCGTAAGCCACAATTTCGATTACTAGGGGTTTATCGCTCACTGATGACCTCCCATGCCGTCCATCGTCCTCGCCAGCTCCACCACCTTCAAGCAGGCCCAGATGAATTCGTGAACGGGAGTCGGCACCCCCGTTTCGCGCCCGGCGCGCACCACCGCGCCGTTGATGGCGTCGTATTCCGTCGGTCTGCCCGCCACGACATCCCGCTGCATTGAGGGCGTGGTCGTCGGCTCCAGCTTCGCGGCGAAGGCCATCGTCTTTTCGACAACGTCGGCCTCCATCGGAATGCCCCTGGCCCGCGCCGCGTCATACACCTCGCGCATGGCCCGACGCAAAAGCAAACGCGACTCGTCACCGGCCAGCAACGGCCCGGCAGGTGAACGAGTCACGCTCGATAGTCCGGCAAAGGACGCGATAAAAAGCAGCTTCGTCCATAACGCCTTCTCAATCGTATTGGTTATTTCTGCGTCGGCCCCGCTCTGTTTGATCGCTTCGCAGATTGCCTCTGCGCGATCCGACCGCCGCCCGTCCAGCTCGCCTAGAACAATTTTTCTAAATTGGCTTTCTTGCCGAATGACGCCCGGCTCGGCGACGTAGGCCACCAACTGCGTCAACCCGCCGAGCACGGCCCGGCTACCCCAGTAGCGGCTCAACCGCGCCGCGCTTTCCACGCCGTTTTGCAGTGGCAGGATGACGGTTTGCCCGCCGACCAGCGGACGCATCAACTCCGCCGCAGTGTCTGTATCATATGTTTTTACAGCAAAGATTGTCAAGTCCACCGGCCCCACTTGCGCCGGATCATCGGTGGCGCGAGCCGGTCGGACTTCAAAATCGTCGTGGACACTCCGCACCCTGAGGCCGTCAGCCCGAATCGCCCGAAGATGCTCGCCTCTGGCGATGAAAATCACCTCGTGGCCGGCGCGAGCCAGCAGGCCGCCGTAGTAGCCTCCTACCCCGCCCGCCCCCACAATGGCAATTCGCATGATATTCAGTTAAACCCTGGTCTGGCAGAAATGGTTACGGTGGCCGCCGCAGCGAGATTCCGGCTTGGGCCGCCTCCTCGCCCTCAGTCATTCGACTCCAGCCACTCTTTCATCGGCCCCAGCCAGTAAATGTCCCAGCCCTCGTCGTGGCTGTCGCGCTCCTGCTTGTTGGGAAAAGCCCGGTGCGTAAGCCGCACACGCGTGGCGCTGCCGGCGGCGGCAAGCTCCCAGCGCACCACCGAGTCCGGCCAGTCGGCGGGCCACTCGCCCTGGCACCACGTATATTCCAGCGTGTGGAATGGAGCCACCTCGGTGAACGCGCCGGTGGTGTCGCCACCGAACAGCCGATAGCGGCCCCCCACTTTCAAATCCACCTCCACGGTGCTATCGTCGCCCATCCACGCCCGAATGGCCTGCGGGTCGGCGAGGGCGGCCCACACTTTTTTGACGGGCGCGGCGATGGTGAGTGTCTTTTCGATATCCGTCATAAAAGGCTCCTCTGCGCTCACGGCCCGAACGGCAGCGGCGCGGCGTTGTATTGCAGCGGGATAAACAGTTGCTGGCCCGTGTAGATCAGCTCGGGGTTGGTGATGGAGGGGTTGGCCGTGAGCAGGGCGCTCACGGTGGTGGCGAAGCGCGGGGCAATGGTGCGCAGTTCGTCGCCGCGCTGCACAGTGTACGAATGCGGCCCCGGGGGCACAAGCAACACGCGCCCGGTGATGATCGAAGCCCCGGGATTGGCGCCCAGCAGCACGCCGGTGGTCATTTCGAATTTCGCGGCGATGCCCGAGGCCGTATCCCCGGCCACAATCGTATAAAAGAACGGCGTGGTGCGGCTGGGCGTGAAGGTGGCAATCACCGGAATGGTAAGCACTTGCCCCGGATAGATGAGATCCACGTTTTTGATTTGCGGGTTGGCCGCGCGGATGGCGCCGCCATCGACGCCGTAGCGCGAGGTGTAAGTGACGAAACTTTCGCCGCTGCGCACCGTGACCGTGATGAAGGACCCGGTCGCCACGGGCGGCGGGGTGGCCGACACGGTGGCCGTCGGGGTGACCGGTGCAACAGTGGGCGCCGGGGCGGCCCCGCCCAGCGGCACGGGCGCGGCGTCGTAAATAATCGGAATGAAGATGCGCTGGCCCACGAACAACTGCGCCGGGTTGCTCACGCCGGGGTTGGCCGTTTGCAGGAACGACAGGCTCACGCCGTAGCGGGCGGCGATGGTCATGAGGTTTTCGTTCCTTGCCACGGTGTGCACGTGCGGCCCGGCGGGGATGAGATACGTTTTGCCGGCGATGAGCAGGCTGTTGGTGATGCCGTTGGCGGCGGCGATGGTGAAGTAGTCCATGCTGAAGCGCGCGGCAATGCCGGAGAGGGTGTCGCCGGATTGGGGCACGTAATAGAACGGGGTGGTGAGGCTGGGGGTGAAGGTTTGGACGACGGGGATGGTGAGCACTTGCCCCGGCAGGATGATCTGCGCGTTGGCGAGATGGTTGGCGGCCACCAACGCCGAGCCGCTCACGCCGTACAGCGTGGCATACGTGGCCAGGCTGTCGCCCTGCCTGACGGTGACGGTGATGAACGGCTCGCTGGCCGCACTCGCCATGCTGGCCGCGCTCGGCCCAAGCGCCAGAGCCACGCTCAGCATGAGGGCCAACACCGCTGCGGATGTTCGTGTTTTCATGGTGACCTCCCAAACGGTAGGGGCGTCGGCAGGTGGCGACGCCGGGTTGATTGTAGCACCGTGTCCGCGCAGCCCAAAGGCGTTTGCGCCTTCGCCAGACCGGGGTTATAGTTCCGGGAAACAGGCGTCGCGGATGCCGCAAAGGAGAAGAGGTGCAATGATGATGCCAGCAGACAAAAAATACCGGTTGGTTACCCGGAGCGACTTCGACGGGTTGGTATGCGCCGTGCTGCTCAAAAGCATGGGCATTCTCGACGACATCAAGTTTGTTCATCCCAAGGATGTGCAGGATGGCAAGGTGGACATCACCGCGAATGACATTACCACCAACCTGCCCTACGCCCCGGCGGCGCACCTGGCCTTTGACCACCACGCCAGCGAAACGCTGCGGGTGACCCGGAAGCCGGTGAACCACGTCATAGATGCCGATGCCCCCTCGGCGGCGCGGGTGGTGTACAACTACTTCGGCGGGCGGGCCAAATTCCCCAACGTGTCCGAGGAGATGATGGCCGCGGTGGACAAAGCCGACTCGGCGCAATATGCGCTGGACGAAATTCTGGATCCCAAAGGCTGGGCGCTGCTGAGCTTCATCATGGACGCGCGCACCGGGCTGGGGCGGTTCAAAACCTTCACCATCTCGAACTACGATTTGATGATGAAGCTGATTGATTTTTGCACTACGCACGGCATCGAGGAGATTCTGGCGCTGCCCGACGTGAAGGAACGGGTGGATTTGTATTTCGAGCAGGATGCCAAAGCCAGAGCGCAATTGCAGCGCTGCGCCGCCGCGCACGGAACGCTGGTGGTGCTGGACCTGCGGCCCGAGGAGACCATTTACGCCGTCAACCGCTTCATGATTTATGCCCTGTTCCCGCAGTGCAACATCTCGATGCACGTCCTGTGGGGCGTCAAGCGGCAGAACACCGTGTTCGCCGTGGGCAACTCCATCATTAACCGCACCGGCCGGGTGAAGGTGGGCGACCTGTTGCTGCAATACGGCGGCGGCGGCCACGACAACGCCGGGACGTGCCAGGTGGATAACGACCGGGCCGAGATCGTGCTGGCGGAGCTGATTAAGCGGATTACGGCGTGAGGCGGAGGGGGCGCTGATGAACGCTGATAACACTGATTGAAACATGAAAATCAACCTCTACGCCACCCTGCGCGATGTGGTCGGCCACAAGACTGTGGAGTTGCCCATTCCGCCGCAGACCACGGTGCAGGGCATGCTCGACGCGGTGCTGGCTTATGCCCCCGCCCTGCGCCCGCACCTGTACGACGAGCATGGCGTGCGGTATCCGCACGTTCACATCTTCATCAATGGCCGCGACGCGCAGTACCTCGACCACGGCTTTGGGACGGTGATCGGGCCGACCGACACGGTGAACATCTTCCCGCCGGTGGGTGGCGGATGACGCCCGAACATTTCGAGACGATCATCACCGGACAACAAAAAAGGCGACGCGCTCATCACGCATCGCCTTTTTGTTTCACCGCTTCAGTCTACGGGATTTCCAGTTCCTTCAGCTTGCTCTCGGGGGCCACGCCGTTCACCCAACCGCGAGCTTTGTAATACTCATCCAACATCAGGTCAAGCTCGCACACATGCCCCTTCGAGCCGGGCATGGTCGAAGGCTCCTTGAGGAATCGCTCCGGCAGGGTGTCGCTGCCCTCGCGGAACCCGGCCAGGTTGTTGTAGTAGCGCTCCAGGTTGTAGACACGCTCGCCCACTTTTAGCAGGTAGGCCGCGTCCACCTGATTGCCCGTAATGGCCGAGTACTGCGCCGCAAAGGTGTCCATAGATTCGGGGAAGGTGGCGAACTTGCACAAGTCCAGGCAGTCGGTCGCGGTGTGCACGTTCTGGAAGATCACCATCATCTCGCCCTTGCCCTTCCATGCCAGCGGGTCGCTCACGGTCGAAGGCCCCAGCACATTGCCGATGACTTCGGCGGCAGGGGTATACCCGCGCAGGTGGCAGGCCCCGCGATTGCTGGTGGCGTAGCCGATGCCCATACCCTTGATGCCGCGCGGGTCGTAAGCCGGGATGGCCATGCCCTTCACCGTCATCGCGATCTCCGGGTGGCCGAACTTCCTGGCCGCGCGTTCGGTGCCTTCGGCCAGAATGTCGCCGACCCCCTCGCGGAACGCAACCCTGTGGATGGTTTCAACCATCGCCGCCCCGTCGCTCCACTTCAGCCCGCCGGCGCCGTTGGTGTAGTGCTTCTCGCTGGCTTCCATGTACATCGACAGCACGTTGCCCATCTCGATGGTGTCGAGACCATAGTCATTGCACTGATCAATCATCTTGGCGATGGACGGAATGTCGTCATTGTCGCAGTTCGCGCCGAAGGCCCACGCCGACTCGTATTCGACGCTTTCCATCCGCAGCCCGGCATACGGCCCGGATTTAATCTCGACCTCCTTCTTGCAGGCTACCGGGCAGGCATGGCACGTCGGATCGTCAACCAAGTAGTTCTGTTTCACATGCTCGCCGCTGATGTGGTCCGCCTTCTCGCCGAACGAGGTCAGTTGGCTGTTGCGGGTGGGCAGGCCGCCCATGACGCTGGTCATATTCATCAATACATTGGTGCCATGCACTGACAGGGCGCCCTTGCGCGGCGAGGTGATGATGCGCTCGTCCATTATCTCGGCCAGCGCCCGGTCGTGGGCCTTCTTCCACGCCTCGCGGTCTTGCGCTTTGGGCATCTTCTTTTCTGCTTTGATGACGACGGCCTTGAGATTCTTGCTGCCGCCTACGCAGCCCGTGCCGCCGCGCCCGCTGGCGCGGTCGTCCTCGTTGATCCACGCGGCAAAACGCGCGAGATGCTCACCGCCCTGGCCGATGGCGATCACCGACAAATCCTTCTCGCCATACTTCTTTTGGAAGAACTTCACGGTGTCGTGCACGCCCTTGCCCCACACCTCCGAGGCATCGAGAATCTCCACCGTCTCGTCATGGACGTACGCGTAAACGGGCCTGGCGGCCTTGCCCCTGAAAATCAGCCCGTCCATCCCGGCCCAGCGCAAGCGCGCCGCCGACCAGCCGCCGTGATGGCTGTCGGTCACCGTGCCGGTGAGCGGCGATTTGGTCACAATGGCCATGCGCCCGCTCATGTTGGCTTCGGTGCCCGTCAGCGGCCCGTTCATGAAGCACAGCAGGTTGTCGGGCGAGAGCGGCTCCACCTGCGGGCCGCGCGGGGCGTCGAACAAAAACCGCACGCCCAGCCCGCGCGCGCCGATGTACTTGCGCGCCCATTCCTCGGGAACCGGCTCGTACTTCACGGCGTTTTGGGTCAAATCAATATGCGCTATTCGATCTGCGAATCCTCCGAGTGCCATGGTTAGCTCCTTTTCTTTGACGAAACTGGTTTTGTTATCCCCTTGAATGGGCGTTCGGCTCCGTTAAAAAACCTACAGGCGTTGTGTCTACCATTCACAACGCCTGTAGGCCCCAAATGTCGCCGGCCAGGCCGCAACATTTGGAAGAGCAGGAGGAAGCCACTACACCCATACAGGGGTCCCGAAATCGCCCCTATACTATTACTTCCACCGCCGGGCGGCCTCGCTCAAATATCACCGAATCGCAATGACACTTGTCATCACTTCCCGGCGCGCCAACAGAAAAGCCCCTCCCCCAGTTGGGAAAGGGCGCGCGACGCGGCTAATTCACCTTCAATGCGCCCGCGCCAATCTCTGCCTCCAAATCCACCTTGTTCGCCGCGCTATCGTAGTTGGGGATTGATACACCCCGCCGCCGCTGCGCGGAAAGCGGCTGCCATCCACCGAAATATCTGCCGCCCCGCCGTGCGCCCGAACCCGGGCCGCCACGCCGCCGGGCACGGTCACCTGCACCGACGAGGCCCCGGCCAGCGTGCCGCCGAGCTGGCCACACCGAATCGAACTGAACTCGCCCCCGATGTGAACGAAGTGAGCGGGCGTTGTTGTTGAAAAGGACTGGGTTTTATTTTGATGCTCTAAATTGTGTACAATCGGGCAAACCTCATTCGGAGGGAAACCTATGACAAACTCAGACTATCTCTGGTGGCGCGACGGCGTCATTTATCAAATCTATCCCCGCAGTTTTATGGACTCGAACGGCGACGGCGTCGGCGACCTGCCGGGCATCACCTCCAAGCTCGACTACGTTGCCGACCTCGGCGTGGACGCGATCTGGCTCTCGCCGATCAACGTCTCGCCGATGTACGACTTCGGCTACGACATCGCCGACTACGAGGACATCGACCCCATCTTCGGCGCGCGCGCCGACTTCGATCATCTCATCGCCGAAGCGCACCAGCGTGGTCTCAAGATCATGATGGACCTTGTCATCAATCACTCGTCGCACCTGCATGCATGGTTTAAAGAATCGCGCTCGTCGCGCCACAACCCGAAGGCCGATTGGTATATCTGGAAAGACAAACCCGCTGATCGAAAGTATCCGAACAACTGGGCCTCGGCCTTCGGCGGGCCGGCGTGGGAATGGGACGAAACGCGCCAGCAGTTTTATTACCACATGTTCCTCAAGGAACAGCCCGACCTTAACTGGCGCAGCCCTGATCTGCGCCGGGCAGTGTTCGGTTCGATTAAGTTTTGGCTAGATCGCGGCGTGGATGGATTCCGGTTGGACGTGGTCAACGGCTACTTCAAGGACGCGCAGCTTCGCGACAACCCGCCGCGCTTCACTCTCAACCCGTTCACTATCGAAACGCAACGGCAGCAGCGTATCTACGATTGCGATCAACCCGAACTGTTCGACGTGTATCGCGAATTCCGCGCCTTGCTCGACTCGTACTCCGAACGCGGATCGGTCGGTGAAGTGATGAGCGATGACCCCAAACGGGTGGCGAGCTACGTGGGGAAAGACAAACTGCACATGGCGTTCAATTTCGGATTCATGCATCAGCCGTGGAGGCCGCTTGCCTTTCAGCAGGCCATCACCGCATGGGACTCCGCTGTGGCCTCCGACGCGTGGCCGTGCTACGTGCTGAGCAATCACGACAACCCGCGCCACGTCACCCGGCACGGCGAAGGCCCGTTCGCCGACGAGCGCGCCAAAGTGGCCGCCGCCCTGCTGCTCACGCTGCGCGGCACGCCGTTCCTGTATATGGGCGAAGAGATCGCCATGCGCAGTCCGCGCCTCGCACGCAACGATCTGGCCGACCCCTACGACAAGCAGCTCTGGCCGTTTCACAAGAGGCGCGACAGCAGCCGCACGCCGATGCAGTGGGACGATTCGCCGAACGCGGGATTCACCAGCGGCGCACCGTGGCTGCCCGTCGGCTCGAATAATAAGATCGGCATCGCCGCGCAGCAGGATGACCCAAACTCTGTTTTGAATTTTTATCGCGCGCTGTTGAAACTTCGCCGCGAGTCGCCCGGACTGCGGCGTGGAAAATTCCACCCGTTGATCGAGAAGCCGGTGACGGCGATGCTTTACTTGCGCGAAACCGAAGAACAGACGATGCTGGTGGCGCTTAGCTTCTTCGGCCACGACACACTGGCGCCGCTCCCAGCGGGGCAGTGGCAGCGCAGACTTTCGACGCACCCCGGCGGAGTGATCTCCGCTGGAACGCTCACCCTTGCCCCGTTCGAAGCCACGATCCTTGAATTGAATAAGGTGTGAAAATGTGAAATTGGGACTTGACTCGCCCAGAGATTTTGCCGTAAACTGTAGGCGAACGTTCGCGCGAACGTTCGCCTACAATGAAAAAACGTGTCTCGATCAAAGATGTAGCCAAGCGAGCAGACGTGAGCTACCAAACGGTTTCAAAGGTGCTCAACGATAAGGCGCATGTCTTACCGGAAACTGCCGAGCGCGTGTGGCAGGCCGCCCGCCACCTCGGCTACCGGCCGCACCACAACGCGCGCAATCTCCGTGCCCAGCGCAGCCGGATGATCGGCTATTCGTGGGTACCTGAGAAGCCGAACCAGGCAAACCACATTCTTGATATGTTCCTCACCAGCATGGTCGAAGTGGCCAAAGCCGCCGGCTATCACCTCCTGCCGTTTCCGTATCGCGAAGGTGATGATGGGGTGGTCGGATACCGCGAGTTGATCGACACAGGCCGGGTGGACGGTTTCATTCTTTCGAGCATGAATTACGAAGACCCCCGCGCCCGTTTTCTGTTGGAACAGCAGTTTCCGTTTGTCGCCTTTGGCCGCTCAAACCCGGAAATGGATTTCCCGTACGTGGACGTGGACGGCGCAAGCGGTTTGCAGCTGGCCACGGAGCATCTGATCTCGCAGGGACACCGCCGCATCGCCGTGCTGGCCTGGCCGGAGCATTCGCGCGTAGGCGACGACCGACTTCAAGGATACCAAGCCGCGATGAACGCCGCCGGCCTGCCCACTGATCCGGATTTGATTGCGCGAGGCGAAAACAATTTTGAACGGGCCCGCGACGCAGCGGGGCGCTGGCTGACGTGGGACGCAGACCGCCGCCCAACCGGAATCGTGGCTCTCACCGACATCATGGCTATCGGCGCTATTCACGCCGGACAAGCTCGCAGTCTGACCATTGGGCGCGATCTCGCTATCGTTGGCTTCGACGACGCGCCGATGGCCCAATACTTGTGGCCGCCGCTAACCAGCGTGCGCCAGCCTACTCGCGAAGCAGGCCGCAAGTGCGTGGAGTTGCTGGTGGCCCTCATCGAAGGGAAAGAGTTGGCCGCGCGGCAAGTACTCTTGCAGCCTGAACTGATCGTGCGTCAATCGTCTTCGCTCATTAAGTAAGTCAGACCTGTCGAGGTGACAGCGCTCGACAGATCTGTTTGCAAAAAAGATTGGGAGCTGCTCACATCTCCCTGGGCAGGTAGGCGAGCAGCTCCCTTAGGTCGCCCAGCGGCGGTCGCGCTGCCTCCGGGTTGGGTCGCAGTATAGCATAGGCGATTCAGCCTCGGTGAGTGGCGTAACGGCGTGGCGAATAAAACCAAGGAGGTGCGCTCATTCACATTGCCAGGACCATTTGCTTTTTCGACACGCTCGTTATCACCGTTCAAGTAACTCTTATGGAGGAATTGCACATGAAGAAGACAAGTACCCTTTTATTCCCGGCTCTCAGCCTGCTGATCGTCAGCTCGCTGGTGCTGGCGGCCTGCGGCGGTGGCGCCACCACCGCGGCCCCCACGACCGCTCCGGCCACCACGGCCCCTGAAGCCACCCCCCTTCCCAAAGGCGTCATCGCCACGGAACCGGGGGCGTCTATCGTGTTCTCCGGCTGGGGCGACGAGACCGAGCAGAAAATCTACCGCGACTCGATTGACCGCTTCAACAAGCTCTATCCGGATGTGACAGTGGACTACCAGCCCATCCCGTCCGACTTCCAGACCAAACTGAAGGCGGCCATGGCCGGCGGCACCGCGCCCGACGTGTTCTATGTGGACGATCAGTTGATGACCGCCTTTGGCCCCACCGGCCAACTGCTGCCGCTGGACGATTACATGAAGGAAGCCGGAGCCAGCCGGGGCGATTTCATCCCGGCCCTGCTGTCCATCTTCACCCTCAAGGACGTGACCTACGCTCTGCCCAAAGACTGGGGCACGCTCGGGTTGGTGTATCTGCCCGAAGCCTTCAAGGCGGCCGGCATCGCCGAACCCACTGCCGATTGGACGTGGAATGATCTGAAAGCCGCGGCGGAGGCTATCCAAGCGACCGGCAAGTATGCCGGCTTCTGCCAGGGCGCCGACTGGGCGCGCTTTGCCCCGTGGGCCTTTGGTAACGGCGGCGCCTACGCCAACGCCGACAACACCGCGCCCGCGCTCGATACGCCTGAAGTGCGCGGCGCAGCCTTGTTTGTCACCGATATGTACAAGCAGGGCCTCATCAAGACCGCCTCCGATGTGGGCGCGGGTTGGTGCGGCGAGGCCATGGGCAAAAAACTCGCCGGCATGACGTACGAAGGCGGCTGGATGGTCAACTTCATGCGCCAGAACTACGCCGACGTAGACTGGAAGGCCGTGCCCCTGCCCACCGGGCCGAAGGGCAAAGCCGACGTCATCTTCACTAACGGCATCGGCGTGAACGCGGCCAGCAAGTATCCGCGCGCGGCGGCGGCCTTCGCCGTCTTTCTCACCGGCCGCCAGAATCAAGGCGAGATCATGAAGACCGGTTTCGCGTACAGCACGCACCCGGATCAACTCGGCGACGTGGTGGATGCGAATGACAAAGCCATCGCGCAGGGCGGCACGTTTAACCTGACGCGCGTGGCCTACTGGGGCCCGAACACCGGCAAGGTGAACGATGCGGTGAGCAAGGCGCTTGAGCGCGTCTACCTCGGCGACCAGACCGTGGACGAATCCTTCGCGCAAGCCCAGGAAGAAGTCCAGGCAGCGCTGGACGGCAAATAACGTTTCGTGATTTACTCCTTATTCCACCCCCTTCGGCCGAGTCCGAAGGGGGTGGAAAACGGGTCGGCCGCTGTCCGCCCCGAAATGATGGAGGAGGTATTTCATGGCAACTGGTACCCCGCCCCGCCGCGGCTTTTTCAATAACCCCCGCGTCCGCGACGAAGCCTTGACGGCCTATCTCTTCATATCGCCCTACTTGCTGGTGACGCTGGTCTTCACCGTGGGCGTCGTCCTGTTCGCCATCTACATCAGTTTCAACCAATTCAATCTTTACACCTGGCCGCCGGAATGGGTCGGGCTCGACAACTACGTCAAGGCCCTTGCGCTCAAAGGGCAGTTCATCCACTCGCTGGTCAATGTGATCTGGTACGTGATCATCGTCGTGCCGACGCAGACGGCGTTGGCGCTGGCGTTGGCCACGCTGATCAACGTGAAGGTGCGCGGCAGTCAGATTTTCCGCACGGTGTTTTACGCGCCCAGCGTCACTTCGTCGGTTGTCATTACCATGATCTTCTGGTGGCTGTATCTGAAAACCGGCTACCTGAATTTCTTCCTGACCCAACTGTGGTCGGTGTTCGGCGCCCACTGGCAGGCCGTCGAATGGCTCAATGCCCCCAAAGGTCTCTTTCAATTAATCGCCATCGCTCTCGGCGGAAACATCCCTTCTAGTCTTTCGTATTTGCGCGGGCCGAGTGTCACCTGGATGGCGATCATGTTTCAAAATATCTTCACTACCGCGCCCACGTTCATGATCATGTTCCTGGCCGCGCTGCAGGAGGTCCCCCCCAGCCTGTATGAAGCGGCGGCCATTGACGGCGCGAACAACTGGCAGCAGTTCTGGAAGATCAGTGTGCCGATGCTTCGCCCGGTGATCCTGCTTGTCATCGTGTTGGGTACAATTGGCACGTGGCAGGTGTTCGATCAAGTAAAAATCCTCACCTCCGGCGGGCCGCTCGACACTACCCTTGTGCCGGTCTACCTGATTTACTCCGAAGCCATAGGCACCAATGGCCCGCCCACCATGGGCTATGCCAGCGCGATGGCCTTCCTCCTGGCCGTCATCATTTTTATCTTCACGTTTGTCCAGCGCCGGGTCATCGAGCGCGGCACCGAACAGTATTGATCCCGAAGCGCTCATGGCTACCGTCACGCAACCCCTCGCCCGCCCGCTGTCGCCCCGCAGCTCGACGACCGCCCTCGCCAGTCGGCGCCTCGGCCGGCTGTTGGTGTACGTTCTGCTCATCACTATCGGCGTGATCCTGTTCACGCCGTTCATCCTCGCCTTCCTCGGCACGTTCAAGACCGATGCCGAGATTATTGTCTGGCCGCCTTCGTTCTTCCCGGCCAGGTGGCGGGTAGAGAATTGGCCCAGGTTGTGGAACACCGATGTCGGCGGTTTGCCGCGCGCTGAAGGCGCCACCTCGCTCGGCCTCTCGACGGGCTTGTTTGCTTTCTTGGGTGTGTTCCTCCTCACCGGCCTCAGCGGTGAGCAAAAGGGCAAAGGCCTGCCGCGCGCAGTCGGCCTGCCGATCAGTTTACTATTGGCAGTCTTGATAGGATGGGCAAGCACGTACTATTTGGAAATGCGCTTCGGAGCGTCCGAGGTGCTCAAGTGGACAACGGGAATCTCCGTCACCCTCTTTGCCCTGATCGCCGTCGGCATCCTTTCCATGTCCCGCCCCGATTGGGGGCGCGTGTTGCTGGCGATGGTCGGCGCGCTGGTGGTCGGCCTGGTGGTGACGTTCGTGTTTGAACAGTTAGCCATCCAGGCCGGCGGCGGGCGCTTCTTGCGCTGGTTGTTCAACACGGCCCTGCTTTCAGTGATCCGTGCGTTCGTCATGCTCATCTTCTGCTCGATGGCGGCCTATGCCTTTGCGCGCTTGAGCTTCCCCGGCAAAAACCTGATCTTCAACTTCATGCTGGCCTCCATGATGATCCCCGGCGCGGTCACGCTCATCCCGACGTACGTGCTGATTGCCAAGTTGGGCTGGGTGAACACGGCCTACGCCCTCATCTTCCCCAGCGTGGTCAACACCTTCGGCATCTTCATGCTCACGCAGTTTCTCAAGGCCGTGCCGCGCGAATTAGAGGAGGCGGCCTTCATTGACGGCGCCTCGTATTTCCAGATTTACAAAGACGTGGTCTTGCCGCTGGCCCGCCCGGCTTTGCTCACGCTCTTCATCCTGCAATTCCAGGGGATGTGGAACGATTTTCTCGCGCCGCTGTTGTACCTGAACACGCCCGATATGTGGGTGATGAATGTGGCGCTGAGCGTCTTCCAACAACAATACAAAGCGCAGTGGAATCTCACTCTCGTCGGCGCGATGATCAACGCCGTCGTCCCGCTGACGATGTTCTTCTTCTTCAGCCGCTACTACATCGAGGGCGTGAGCTATGCGGGCGTGAAGGGCTAAAGACGGGACACGGCTTCCTGCCGACTGCCATGTGGTCTGCTTTTCGCCTCGCCGGCCGCGCTGTCGCCCTGTGGTGGCGCGAGTTTGCCCTGCTGATTTTCTTGAACATCGCCTGGCTGGCATTACAAATTCCTGTCGTCACCGGCCCGCCCGCCACTGCAACCATGTACGTCGTCGCTCGCCGCGTGGCCCACGGCGAACTCGTGAGCTTGCGGCAGACATGGCTCGACCTGCGCCGCATGTTTCTTCCGGCGTGGAAGTGGGGCGCGATCAACGCCGTTGTCGCCGCCGCCGCCGTCGGCAACTTCTGGTTTTATCAGAATGCGGTGGGCTGGGTTTGGACAGCATTGCGCCTCGCCTGGGGAACGATTGCTCTTGGCTGGTTCGCGGTCAATCTTTTCTATTGGCCGTTCTGGCTGGCGCAGGAGACTCGCACGCTGCGGACCACGCTGCGTAATGCGATTCTCCTTTTGATGAAAGAGCCGGGCTTTGCGCTGACCCTCGTGCTGATCAGCGTCACCCTCATCATCGCCGGCATTCTGGTGACGCTGCCGCTGGCGGCACTTATGATGGCCTGGCTGGCATTGATTGGCACACTGGCCGTGGAGGAAGCCCTGCCTCCCCATGATGAAGATGACGCCATCGTCATCGAACTGATCCAATAGACGCATTCGCCTCATGAAACTGCAACGTCATCCTGCCAATCCAATTCTCCTGCCCGATCCTGCTTCGGATTGGGAAACTTACAATGTCTTCAACCCGGCCGTCAGTTATCACAATGGGCTGTTTCACATGCATTACCGCGCTCAGGGGCTGGATTGGATCAGCCGCATTGGTTACGCCGTGAGCGAAGACGGCATACGCTGGAACCGCCTGCGCCGCCCCGTGCTGGAACCGGCCAACGAGAGCGAAGCGCGCGGCGTAGAAGACCCTCGCGTCACGGAATTGGAGGGCGGCTTCTACATGGCGTACACCGCCTACGCCAGCAGTCCCATCGGATCGTTCAACATTACGCCGATGTTCGCGCGCAGCCGCAACCTGATTTCATGGGAACGCATCGGCCCGCTTGTGCGCGGCGAAGACAACAAGGATCACGCCCTGTTTCCCCGCCGCATTCACGGGCGGTACGTGTCGCTGCACCGTCGTCCGCCGCGAGTGTGGCTGGCCGAGAGCGACGATCTGGTTGCCTGGTCCGAGGCGCTTATGCGCCCGGTCTTCGGGCCGCGCGAAGACAACCGTTGGGATTGCAAGCGCGTGGGCGGCAACGGCGTGCCCATCGAGACGCCGCACGGCTGGCTGGTGTTCTATCACGCCTACGATCAACAGCACGTCTACCGGCTCGGCGTGTGCCTGCTCGACCTCGACGATCCGGGGCGTGTGCTTCACCGGCCACTCGAACCGATCTTCGAGCCGGAAGAACTGTGGGAACTGCGCGGCGATGTGCCCAACGTCGTCTTCTCGTGCGCCAATATCGTTGTGAACGGGCGGGTGTACGTGTACTACGGGGCCGCCGATCACGTCATCGGTCTGGCAACGTGTGACTTCGACGAACTACTGGAATACGCCCGCTTTGGGTGATACGAAGCGGGCTCATGAACAGCCAAACCGTTTTGAGCCATCTCTTGACGCAATCCCTGCCTATTCTCAGACCACTACTGCCTGCTGACCACCCAACTATGTCGAACCTCTGGCTCATCTCTGAAGACTCGTTTGACCCAAGCCACCAGCACCACCAAGAAACCATCTTCACCATCGGCAACGGCTACCTCTCCACTCGCGGCGCGCACGAAGAGGGCTATCCCGAAGAGCACCGCGCCACATTCATTCACGGCGTCTTCGACGCGGCGCCCATATCGGTTACCGAACTCGCCAACGTGCCCGACTGGCTGCCGCTCACCGTTCACCTCAACGGCGAACGTTTCTCGCTGACGAGCGGCGCGGTTGAATCGTTTCAGCGGACTCTCGATCTCCGCACCGGTGTGCTAACCCGCACCGTGCGCTGGCGTTCACCCCAGGGTGACACAGCGACAATCGTGCTTGAGCGATTCGCCTCGCTGGCCGATCCGCACACGCTCTTCATTCGCTGCCGGGTCACGCCGGAATTTGCCGGGGCGGTGGAATTCCGCGCCGCGCTAAATGGCAACTCCGACAACGAGGGGCTTGCCCACTGGCGCTGGTTGGGGCAGGGACGGCGGGCGGACGTGCTCTATCTTCACAATCGCACCCGTCAGTCGAAAATCGAAATTGCTACTGCCATGAAGCTGGCGGCGGCACAAGGAGAGGAGTTGGCCCGCGAGGTATGGGATGCCGAGAACACGCCGACCTTGTCTCTGACAATGCGGGCGGTTCCCGGGCAGGAATTGATCGTGGACAAATTCGTCGCCGCCTTTACCACGCGCGACGTGGCATCCGATCGCCTGACTGACGCGGCGGTCGATCGGGTGGATCACGTGGCCGGCTGGCCGCACGCCCTGAGCGACAACGCGGCAGCGTGGGACAGGGAGTGGCAGCGCACGGATGTCATCATCGAGGGCGACGACGAGGCGCAAATCGCGCTGCGATTCAATCTCTTCCAAATGCTCGTCGCCGCGCCGCGCGACGATGGTCGGGTGAACATTGGCGCGAAGACCCTTTCCGGTTTTGGCTATCGCGGCCACGCGTTTTGGGACACGGAAATCTTCATGCTCCCACTCTTCACATACACCGCGCCGCACATCGCCAGAAACCTGCTCAACTATCGGCGTCACCTTCTGCCCGCCGCCCGCGAGAAGGCCAAAGCCAACGGGTTCGAGGGGGCGCTGTTTCCGTGGGAGAGCGCCGACACCGGCGAGGAGGTAACCCCGACTTGGGTGCCGCACTTCGCCGATCGCACCAAACTGGTTCGCATCTGGACGGGCGACATCGAGATTCACATCTCCGCCGACATCGCCTTCGCCGCCCATCAATATTGGCAGCTCACCGGCGATGATCCGTGGTTCATCGAAAGCGGCGCAGAGTTGATTTTGGACACGGCCAGGTTCTGGGCCTCGCGCGCCGAGTGGAACGCCGCGAGGAATTGCTACGAATACACCGACGTCATCGGCCCGGACGAATACCACGACCACGTGAACAACAACTTCTTCACGAACCGCATGGCGCAGTGGAACATTCAAGCCGCGCTGGACGCGCTCGACTGGTTGAAAGCCAACGCCCCCGCCAGCGCCGCCGATTTGATCGCGCGGCTCGACCTCACCGAGGCTCGGCTGGCCCACTGGCGCGAGGTGCTCGAGAAAATATATCTGCCCGTTCACCCTTCGGGGTTGATCGAGCAGTTCGAGGGGTACTTTCAGCGGAAGGAGGTTGACCTCGCGGCATTGGAGCCGCGCACACAATCGATACAGGTGATATTCGGCATCGAGGGCACAAACGAAACGCAAGTGCTCAAACAGCCCGACGTGCTGATGCTGCTTTACTTGCTGCGCGATCATTACGCCGACGACGCCGTGCGCGTGAACTACGATTACTACAACATCCGCACCGATCACACCTATGGCTCGTCGCTCGGGCCGTCCATTCAAACCATTATGGCCTGCAACGTGGGCAAGCCGGACGAGGCCTACGAGCATTTCATCCGCGCCGTGCGCGCCGACCTGCACGACGTGCGCGGCAACGCGGGCGACGGTATCCACGCCGCCTCTGCCGCCGGAACGTGGCAGGCCGTGGTTTTCGGCTTCGGCGGATTGCGTGTGACTCCGCAAGGCTGGTCGACTCGCCCCCGCTTGCCGAAGCACTGGAAGCGGCTGGCGTTCAAGTTTTACCATCGAGGCAAGTTGCAAAAGGTGGACTTGAGAGTATAGTGCGTAGTGCGTATTCCGTCTACGCCATACGTGCTGCATTTGGAATTGGGATTTTGGGAGTTGGGATTTGATCCGCGCCTTCATCTTTGACCTCGACGGCGTGCTCACCGATACCGCCGAATATCACTACCGCGCGTGGAAGCGGCTGGCAGACGAAGAGGGCCTGCCGTTCACCCGGGAAGACAACGAGCCTCTGCGCGGGGTTGCCCGGCGCGAGTCGCTCATGCTGCTCCTCAAAGGCCGCGCCTGCCCCGAAGAAGAGATTCAAGAAATGATGGCGCGCAAGAACAACTACTATCTTGAGTTCATCAAGGAGATCGCGCCGCGCGATTTGCTCCCCGGCGCGAAGGAATTGCTCAAAGAGATTCACGCCGCCGGATTGAAAACCGCGCTCGGCTCGGCCAGCAAAAACGCGGGCGAAGTGATCGAGCGGTTGGGCATCGGCGGGCTGCTCGACGCGACCGCCGACGGCCATAGCGTCGAGCGTGCCAAGCCCGCGCCCGATCTGTTTCTGCACGCCGCCGCGCAACTCGGCCTCCCGCCCGCACAGTGCGTCGTAGTCGAAGACGCCACCGCCGGAATCGAAGCGGCGAAGGCAGGCGGCTTTCGTTCGGTAGGCCTCGGGCCGCCGGAACGGGTGGGCAACGCCGATGCCGTCTTCCCCAGCCTCGCCGGAGTCCGACTGGTCGATTTGCTCCGGGCCATGCACGCTTAAGCCGCGCCACATCCTCGGCGCGCCTCGTCTCGTCTCCTCCGCAGGTTTCCGTCTATAATGCTGGCAGATTCTTCGACCCTCTAAAGTCCGTTCTCTGCCTACGCCCACTACGGCGAACACATTTACGAACTGGCGCAGCATCGCGACCGAAACGGCAGCCACCCCATATGCTTCTCTCCATCCTCGCCGCGCTGGCGGGCACGCTCATCGCCGCGCTGTTGGCCCTAGTTCCGGCGCTGCACGTTTACAACGTGGCCGGGCTGGCATTGCTGCTGGCCCTCGGCTACCCCGGCGCCGTTCCACCGGAAACGCTGGCCATGTTCATGCTGGGCATGGTGGTCAGCTACGCCATGCTCAACACGCTGCCCGCCGTGTTCTTTTCTGCGCCCGATGAGAGCATGATCTTCGCCACGCTGCCCGCGCAAAAATACCTGCTGGCCGGGCGCGGCTTCGAGGCCATCCTCATCACGGCCTGCGGCAGCCTGGGCGGGCTGGCCGTGCTGCTACTGCTCAGCCCGGTGTTGGGCCTCGTCTTCGCGCCCGTTCGCGCGCTGGTTCAGCCGCACCTGCACTGGATACTGGGCATCGTCATCGTCTACATGATCATGAGCGAATGGCCGTGGGCCACCCCCGGCACGCCCGCACAGAAATTCGTCGGCGCGTGGTCGCAACTGCTGGCCGGGGCGCTCACGTTTCTGCTCTCCGGCCTGCTCGGTTTCGTGCTGCTCTATCGCTCGCCCGTGCCGCTCAGCGCGGCGTACCAAAACCTGCTCCCGGCCTTCGTGGGCTTCTTCGCCATCCCCGGCGCGCTGCAACAACTCATCGCCGGGGCGCGGCCTCCCAGACAACACATCGCCGCCACCCTCGACCTCAGCCCCGGCCTCGTGGCGCGCGGCGTGGGCGCGGGCGCGCTCGGCGGGCTGTTCGCCGCGTTCTTCCCGGTGGTCACCGGCGGCATCGGCGGTTTCATGGCCGGGCACGCCACCGCCCAACGCGACGACCGGCTCTTCCTCGTCTCGCAGGGCGCGTCCAAATTCCTTTATTACGTCGGCGCGTATCTTTTCTTTTTCGCCCCCGGCCTGCGCCTCACCCGCGGCGGCATGGCCTCGATGATCTCCACCACCTACACCGCCGTCACCCCGGACTCGTACTGGCTGGCCGTGGCCTGCATAGCCTTTTCCGGCGCGCTGGCCTTTGTGTTGCTCCTCGGCCTCACGCGCGCCTTCGTGGCCGTGGCCCCGCGCCTCGATCATCGCACGGTGGCCGTCGTCACGCTGATCATTTTGATCAGCATCGTCGCCCTCGTCACCGGCGTGGGCGGGCTGGCCGTGGCCGTTGTGTCCACGGGCATCGGCCTCATCCCCATCTTCTGGCGCACGCGGCGGATGCATTGCCTCGCCGTGCTGTTGCTGCCCGTGACTCTGAATATGGCGGGATTGGGGAGTGTGGTTGCCAAATGGCTGGGATTGATTTGACCTCCTTCGATCCGCCCCGGGATTCTGCCGCCCGCCCCGCCAATTTGCTCCGCTGGACCCGTTCGAGTTATCTCCTCCTCAGCCTGTTCTTCGCCACCCTGCTGGTCATCGGCATTGTGTGGTGGCCGCTGGCCCAGGCCAACATGGGCGCCATCGACTGGAGCCGGCCGTTGTGGGCGCAGATTGACTGGCTGCTCATCGGCATCTTTGCGGTCATGACCCTGCTCGTCATGGCCGGGGCGAACATCAAAACCGACGCCCTCATTGTGGCCGTGGGCTTTGCCGGCGGCCTGGTCATCGAAAGCTGGGGCACGCAGACTCACATTTGGACGTACTTCACCCTCGAGCGTCCGCCGCTGTGGATCATCCCGGCCTGGCCCATCGCCAGCCTGAGCATTGATCGGCTCTATCGTCTCTTTAACCGCCTCGCACTGCCCACTGCCCACCGCCGACTGTTCACTGTTCTTTATTGGCTCATCTTCCCAATCTTCTACGCCCTCATGCTGACGTTTGTGTGGCCCACCCGCGCCCAATCGCTCACCCTCAGCGCCCTCTTCCTGTGCGCCTTCCTCATCCTCACCCCCACCGACCACCGCGCCGCCGTGCTCATCTTTGCCGCCGGCAGCGGGCTGGGATACTTCCTCGAACGCTGGGGAACGACCCGCTTGTGTTGGGTCTACTATTCCCGCGAGACTCCACCGCTGTTCGCGGTGCTGGCCCACGGCATGGCGGCGGTGGCGTTTTGGAGGGTATCGCTGTTGATAAAGATTTTGCTCAAACGACTAACCGAATCTCAAATACCCAATACCAAATACCCAATACCCAGTAGTCGACCGGCGCGAGGAGACGACTATGGAACGGATTGAGGATCGAACTTACCAGTTTGCCTTGCGGATCGTCAAGATGGTTCAAGCCATGCCGCGCGACGCTGCCAGTCAGATCATGGCCCGGCAGGTTATGCGCTCGGGGACGAGCATTGGCGCTAACATTGAGGAGGCCGTTGCCGGAACCTCAAAACGCGACTTCGCCAACAAAATGAACATTGCCCAAAAGGAGGCGCGAGAAACGTATTACTGGTTGAAACTCATCCGCGACTCCGATATCATTCCATCCAACCGGATTGCGCCACTGGTTCAAGAAGCGCTCGAAATCACAAAAATCCTCTCCAAAACCGTGACCACTGCTCGCAAGAATCTCGCCCGCGCCACACAGCGCGAAAACGATAAGAGCTAATGCTGGGTATTCGGTATTGGGTATTGGGTATTGAGCATTGTGCCTTATGAAAGGAATTTCCCACTTCTCCTCCGCCATTGCCGCTGCCACGTTCGTCCCCGGCGTGGTGGCCGCCTCGGCCCACGACCAGAGCCTTGTGCTGCTGCTGGCCGGGGTGTTCGGCCTCATGCCCGACTGGCTCGACTTCAAATTCGCCCGCTACTTCGAGCAGCCCAACGAAACCATCATCCCCGACCCGGCCCGCTTCGACGCGCAGGCCATTGCCCGACAAGTGGCCGAGGCCCTCGACCGCGCCTACAACTCCGGCGAGCCGCTGAGCGTACAGCTTGACACCATGCCTCTCGGCGGCGACCGCTACCGGCAATACACCCTGCGTTTCGACAACGAGCACAACGAAGTGGTCATTGCCCTCGGCCCGGTGGTCAACAGCTCGCAACGCCCCCTCACTCCCACACCCCTCGCAGACCCCGAGAGCGAAGCGAACGGGGCACGCCCCCATACCGGCTCTGCCAAAGTGAACGCCAAGCTAAATTACACCTACGACGGCGACATGAAGATCGACATCTTCGAAGGCCCGTCGTTTGAGTTCCGTCGCGAGGCCGACACGGTGGAGGTGTCGTTTTTGCCGTGGCACCGGCGCTGGACGCACTCGCTGGTGCTGGGGGCGGCGTTCGGAGTAGCGACGGGTTTGCTGTTCGGGGTAATGGCCGGGCTGGTAGTCACCGTAGCCTACTGGACGCACGTGCTGGAGGATCAGTTGGGGCATCTCGGCTCCAACCTGTTTTGGCCGCTCACCACCCGCCGCTCGTCGGGCCTCAAGCTGCTGCACTCCGGCGACCCGCTGCCCAACTTTCTCACCGTGTGGTCGTCGGCCATGTTCGTGCTGTACAATCTCAACCGCTTTGCCCCCCTGCCGCAATTCGACGGCTACGTGTTTCTGCTGTGGGTCGTGGGCCTGCCCGCCGCCGTGATGATCGGCGCAATGATCTACCAGTCGCAGGGGCGGGCCGCCATTCGCGATGAAGCCGCTCACGATGAAACCGAGCGCGGGGGCGAGGCGCTGGCCGAGGTGGAAGAGGCGCAAGTGTGACCCAACATCCACCGTTGACGCTCTGCCCGCTTCGCGTTAGAATTTGGCGCACTTCATTATCGAGGAGAAACTTATGCAAGCCAGACGTATCGCAGTATGGGTCACATCGTTGCTAATCGGCCTGGCCGCGGCCTCGGCCATTGTGTTCTTGTTTTTCAAGACCACGCTCGACCGCTACAAAATCTGGTTCCCCGGGGACAACTATCTCGTGCTGATCATTGCCATCGGCGCGCTGGCGTGGATTTGGCTGGACTATTTCCTCGGCACCGAAATGCTGCCCAGATAACCCAATCCGAGTTGCAACGGGGCGCAGAAACCGGCGCCCCGTTTTGATTCATCGCCACAGCTTGGCCCAGCCGAAGCGCACGACCTGCCCCGGCGCGGTGGCGCGGGCCAGCACGCCCACAGCCCCCTCGCCCACCGGCACGCGCATCAGCACTTCGTCGTTGATGCGTATCAGCCCCACGCCCCCGGCCACATCCACGCGCAGGCGGTTGGCCTCGGCCCCCAGCAAAATGTTCGGCCACTGCTGAAACGGCATCCACTCTTTGCCACCCGCCGTCACCACTTCCACATATCCGTTGTTATTGAGCAGCACGGCGGAGTAGTCGGTGGCGCTGCGATAGCCGAACACGATGCCATAGGCCGCCCCGGCCGCCCCGGCGGATTGAAAGCCTGCCGCCTCAAAGGTGAATGGGGCAACCGGATCGCCCTGTGCCACTGCTCCCCCGGCCTCACCCGTTTGCCCCAGTGACACAGTGAGTCCGCCGGGCGCCGGGGTGGCGCTCCCGAACGTTTGCCACCGCCCAACCGCGTCGGCAAAATGATCTTCCCACTGTAGTGTGCCGTGCGGTTTGGGGTCGGCCACGCCCAAAGCCACGGCGAGGGTCACGGCGGCAATGGCCAGCACCACGGCCACAAAGCCCCGGCGCGCCGTGCGCCACAGCCATTCCGGCACGTCCGCGATTGACTCGTTGCTCACTGTGGTATCCTCTTTCTCATGCAGTCCAAATTTCGCGTGCCGCTAATTCTCATCGGCGCGCTGCTCATCTCGACTTTGCTCGGCTCGAGCGCTATTCGCCTGCGGCCCGCGCCCACGCCGACCGCGGCGGTAGCTGTGGCGTTGCCCACGGATACGCCATGGCCCACGGCCACCGCGTCGCCATCGGCGACGGCCTCGGCCAGCCCGACCGCCTTTCCAGTGGCAGCCACGCCGACTGCCACAGCAACCCCGCTGCCGTGGCCCACGCCCGACGCCCAAGCGCGGACGCGCGAGGTAAAGGTGCCCGTTCTCATGTATCACTACGTGGGACCGCTGCCCGCTGCGCCGGACCAGATTCGGATCGGCCTGACCATTTTGCCGGATTATTTTGAGCAGCAGTTGCAGTTCCTGCAAGCGCGCGGCTACACGTCCATCGACTTCTATCAAACGCAAAACGCGCTGGCGTTGGGCGCGCCGCTGCCGGCCAAACCGATCATTTTCACTTTCGACGACGCTTACGAGGACGTATACAGTTTCGCATTTCCAGTCATGCAGAAGTATGGCTACACCGGCACGGTGTTCGTGCCCACGCAGTTCCTCGACGACAGGCTAGCCGGGTATATGTCGTGGGATGAGGCGATGGAACTGTACCACGCCGGGTGGCGGTTGGAGCCGCACACCAAAACGCACGTGGAGCTGCAAAACCGTTCGCGCGATTTTCTGGTTTATCAAATTTACGGTTCGATGGATACGCTGCGTTCCCATCTCGGCTATCAGCCGCGTTTTTTTGCGTACCCCTCCGGCAAGTATGACGATGCGGCGATTGCTATGCTCAAAGAGGTGGGCTATTGGGGCGCGGTGACGACCGACAGCGCGCAGTTCCACCGGCTGGCGAATGGGTTTGCCTGGGGCCGGGTGCGGGTGAGCGGAACGGAGACGCTGCCAGACCTCGCAAACCGGCTGGGCGAGCCGTTTCCGTGAGAAGCGGTTTCACACGCGACGAGTCCCACGACGACGGGCTGCCCTGTGAAAACGTTGCCCCGGGGAGGCATGCGCCCCCGGATTCCATTGTTTTCACGTGTGCAAATCGCGCTGCGAGTCACCGAGATCAACATTGATAGCTTTTGCCAGCGTTCCGGCGATACCTTTGCCAAACTATGACTGATAAACCCTCTTCCCGACTTCCCGGATTCTACGATAAGACGCAGCCGGAGCGCGCCGCGATGGCGGCGGAGTGGGCCGGGCTGGATGCGAAAACCCGGGCCGCGCTGGACGGTTCGGGCGGGCTGTCGCCGGAGCAAGCCGACCACATGATTGAAAATGTGGTGGGGCTGCACGCGCTGCCGCTGGGCGTGGCGGTGAATTTTGTGGTGAACGGGCGCGAGGTGCTGGTACCGATGGCGATTGAGGAGCCGTCGGTGGTGGCGGGCGCGAGTTTTATGGCCAAGCTGGCGCGCGCGGGCGGCGGGTTCGTGGCGCACACTACCGAGCCGCAGATGATCGGGCAGATGCAGATTTTGGATGTGGCCGATCCGGCGTCGGCGCGGCTGGCGCTGCTGGAAAAGAAGGCGCACATCCTCGATCTGGCGAACCAGATCGATCCGGTGATTGTGAAGTTCGGCGGCGGGGCGCGGGATCTGGAAGTGCGCGTGATGGCGCAGTCGCCCATTGGGCCGTTCCTCGTGGCCCATTTGATTTACGACACGCGGGACGCGATGGGAGCCAATGCGGTGAACACGGCCTGTGAAACGCTGGCCCCCACCATCGAGCAGATCACCGGGGGGCGTGTGCATCTGCGCATCCTCTCCAACCTCGCCGACCGGCGGCTGGCCCGCGCCCGCTGCGTCATTCCGGTATCCGCGTTGGAATTCGGTAGAGACGACCCGGCGAGTCGTCTTTACGGCGGCGAGACGGTGCGCGACCGGATCATCGAGGCCTATGCGTTTGCGGCTGTTGATCCGTATCGGGCGGCGACGCACAACAAAGGAATCATGAACGGGGTGGACGCGGTGGTGATTGCCACCGGCAACGACTGGCGGGCGATTGAGGCCGGGGCGCATTCGTATGCGGCCCGCAGCGGGACGTACACTTCGCTGAGCCAGTGGGGCAAGGATGCGGAGGGGAACCTCGTCGGCTCGCTGGAGATGCCGATGGCGGTGGGCATTGTAGGCGGGGCGACGAAGGTGCATCCCACGGCGCAGGCGGCGCTGAAGCTGATGGGCGTGACCAATGCCCGCGAGCTGGCGGAGATTATTGTGAGCGTGGGGCTGGCGCAGAATCTGGCCGCGCTGCGGGCGCTGGCGACCGAAGGCATTCAGCGCGGGCACATGACTCTGCACGCGCGGCAGGTGGCGATTGCGGCCGGTGCGGTGGGCGAGCAGATCGAGGCCGTGGCCGGGAAGCTGGTGGCGGAAAAGAAAGTGCGGGTGGATCGGGCGGAAGAAATACTGAAGGGGTCGGCTTGATATGGGACGCAGATGAACGCTGATGGCACGGATAAACGCAGATTATTTTTTTGATTTATCAGCGTTCATCAGTGTATCTTCTGCGTTCATCTGCGTCCTTCTTCGCCCAACAATCTACAAGTTTCACAAATCAATCAACCATCAACCCTCAAAACCCCATGACTTCTCCCAACGCACAACTCCTCAAACCTGACAACCCCGTGGGCATCGTGGGCTACGGCGCATACGTGCCGCGCTTCCGCCTGCCCGCCAGCGAAGTGTCGCGCATATGGACGGAGGGCACGAGCGGCTTGCCCATCAAAGAGAAAGCCGTGCCCGGCCTCGACGAAGACGTGGCGACGATGAGCATCGAGGCCGCCCGCAACGCCCTCGCCCGCGCCGGGATCGATCCGCAGGACATCCGCGCGGTGTGGGTCGGCTCGGAGTCTCACCCTTACGCCGTCAAGCCCACCTCCACCATTGTGGCCGAGGCCATTGGCGCGGTGCCCAACACCCAGGCCGCCGACTGGCAGTTTGCCTGCAAAGCCGGCACCGAAGCCATGCAAGCGGCAATGGGCTTTGTGGGCAGCGGCATGGCCAAATATGCCCTGTCGGTGGGCATGGACACGGCGCAGGGCCGCCCCGGCGACGCGCTGGAATACACGGCGGGCGCGGGTGGCGCGGCCTACCTCATCGGCGCGGCGGCGGAAGCGCTGGCGGTGATCGAAGGCTCGTACTCTTTCGTCTCCGACACGCCCGATTTCTGGCGGCGGCAGTATGAAAAGTATCCCGAGCACGGCCAACGCTTCACGGGCGAACCGGCCTACTTTAAGCATGTGATTGCTGCCGGCGAAACGCTGATGAAGTTGATGGGCGCCACGCCCAAAGATTACCGATACTTTGTGCCGCACCAGCCCAACGTCAAATTCCCGCAGCGGGCGGCCAAAATGTTGGGCTTTGCCGACCCACAGGTGAAGACCGGTTTGCTGGTGGGCGTAATTGGCAACACCTATGCCGGAGCGGCGATGATCGGACTGACCGCCGTGCTGGACGAAGCCAAACCGGGCGACAACATCCTCATGGTCTCGTTCGGCTCGGGCGCGGGGTCCGATGCCTTCCACATTCGCGTCACCGACCGCATCGCGGGCAAGCCCGCCCTGGCCCCCACCACCCAGAGCTACATCGCCCGCCGCACGCAGATCGATTACGCGACGTACACGCGGTATCGAGGAAAGTTGACGATGAAGTAGTGGATAGCGGTCAGTGGATAGTGGTCAGCCGCTAACCCCTGTCCACTACCCACTATCCACTAACAGCCATGAGAGACGTTTACCTCCTCGGCCTCGGCCAAACGGAAGTGGGCGAACACTGGGAAGTGTCGCTGCGCCAGTTGGCATTGACGGCCATCGACTCCGCGCTCAAAGACGCAAGCATCGAAATGACCGGGCGCGGGCCGGTGCCCGAAGCCCTGTTTGTGGGCAACATGCTGGCCCCGCAGCTCTCAAGGCAGGCGCACCTCGGCGCGCTCATTGCCGACTTCAGCGGCCTGCGCGGCATCGAGGCCGCCACCGTCGAAGCCTCCGGCGCATCGGGCGGCGCAGCCTTTCGGCAAGCGTGCCTGGCCATCGCCAGCGGCTACATCGACTCGGCGCTGGCGGTGGGCGTGGAAAAACTCACCGACACCGTCGGTCCCGGCGTGAGCGGCGCCGCCTCCACCTCCACCGACACCGACTGGGAGGGCGCGCAGGGCGCGACGCCCACGGCCATTGCCGCGCTGATCATGCGCCGCTACTTGCACGAAACCGGCGCCGCCCTGCCCGACTTTGCCGGGTTCTCGGTGAACGCGCACGCCAACGCCAAAACCAACCCCAACGCCATGTTCCGCAACAGCCTCACCGCCGAGGTCTTTGCCAAAGCGTCCATGGTAGCCGACCCGGTGAACATGTTCGACACCGCGCCGGACGCCGACGGTGCTGCCGCGGTGCTCCTGGTGGCCGCTGATTCGTTGGGCAAACTCGAACTCAAGCTCTCTCACGCGCCGGTTCGCGTAGCCGGAGCGGCCATTGCCACCGACACGGTGGCCCTGCACGATCGCCCCGACCCGCTCTTCTTCCGTGCCGCCAATCTATCGGCGGGCAGGGCTTACGAGCAAGCGGGCATTGGGCCGAACGAAGTGAATGTGTTTGAACTCCACGACGCCTTCACCGTATTCGCCGCCTTGTCGTTGGAAGCGTGCGGCTTCGCCGCACGGGGAGAGGGGTGGCAACTGGCGACTCAGGGCGGCATCGGCCTCAAGGGGCGCATTCCCATCTCCACCTTCGGCGGACTCAAAGCCCGGGGCAACCCCGGCGGGGCCACCGGGATATATCAAATTGTAGAAGTGGCCCGGCAGTTGCGCGGTGACGCCGGGGCGAACCAGGCGCCCAACCCGCACTGGGGCATGGCCCAGTGTCTCGGCAGCTCGGGCGGCACTGCCGCGACTCACATTCTGGAGCGAGTCTCATGAAACGATTAATCACGTGGATACTCATCGTCGTCGCCATCGTAGCGGTAGTAGTTGTGGCGGCTTTGGTCCTTCGCAAACCAACCCTGGCGCTCGTAGTCGGCGACCCGTGGGATTACGCGCTCACCCTCAGCGACCTCTCGCCCAAATGGGAGGTGAGCAATTCCGAAATTCAGACAGCCTACGACGTGGCTCAACCGGCAGTCCCCGCAGCCACCGCCGATCCCGTTTCCAATCCGTCGAGTCAGAGCGGCCTGCAAAAGATTTACTTCATTGATTTCACCAATCAAACTGCGAGCGATATATTTTTCATCTCGTCGCAAGTCGTTATTTACGACACGCCGCAATCGGCGCAGGCGGCGTTGGCCGCCGAAGCGCCCGGCCAGGAATGGGAAAAGTTTACGCCCTCGCAAACCATTGGCGACGGCACGATTGCCTGGCATCTCCTGCCTAAAGAGGACGCTCCCCAACAGGCCGCCTATCGCGTGGACTTCCGGTATCTCAATGCGATTGGCTCGGTGGGCGTCACCGGAACCAACGAGACGATCGTCGACGACAAGCAAGCACAAGCCTACGCGGTGAAGGTGTTCGACAAAATGAAGAAGGCCGCGCAGCCCGAGGCGCTGAAGCTTCTGGTTGACGGTGGGCAGCCCGATCTGCGCCCGCTGCTTCTTACCCAGAGCGAGCTGGCCGGGCTGGATCCGAATGTGGGGCGGCCCTGGACGTACGATAGCCGCCTGCTCCCGGCTTGGACTCCGAACTCGGCGTTGAGTGACCCGCAAGGTGTGGCTCGCTTCGGGCGGCTGATGGGCTATCAGGTTTACATGATCAAACTGCTCGGCCCAGACGACACCCATGCCATCTTCTCCGGCGGGCTGTTGCAGCAAGTGACCGCTTATGCCCAGGCGGACAAAACTCAGCAGATTCTGGAGCACATGGCCGGGCTGGAAATCGGCCCGTGGCCCACTCCGCCGCAAGTGGGCGACTCGGCCCGGGGCTGGTCCGACACGCTCCATCCACAGGAGGCCCCCTCACAAACAGTGGCCGTCACCGAGATTGATTTTCGCGTGGGAACGTATATCGCCTCCATCCGGCTGCAAACCTTGCCGTTGACCGCCGCCGAAATAGCCGACGCGGGCGAAGCCAACAGGCAATTGGCGCGCAAGCTCGCGCTGGCTTTGGCCGATAAATTGCGGGCGCAAACCAGGTAGAGAGCAGGCTGATAGTTTCTGAGAGCCATAGAGCGCTATCTTTACGCTCACATTACTCGGGAGACGATTCATGGAAATTTCACGCAATTGGCGGCTTCAGAAACAACGCTACGGGCTGGTGGGCGAGGTGTGCGACCACTGCGGGGCCAAGCTGTTCCCCCCGCGCGATGTTTGCCCGGAGTGCGCCGAGGAAGCCAAGACGCTGTACCAATTCTCGGGCCGGGGCGAGGTGTATTCGTACACCACGGTATACGATGCGCCCGAGGGTTACGAAGAGCAGGCCCCTTACACGGTAGCCATCGTCAAACTGGAAGAAGGCCCGCTGGTGACGGCACAACTCACCGACGTGGACAACGGCAAAGTGAGCATCGGCCAGCCGGTGGAAATGGTCACCCGCAAGCTGCGCGAAGACGGCGAGCGCGGGATGTTGGTGTATGGGTATAAATTTCGCCCGGCGGTGGCGGCACAAACTGCGGCCTGAATTCATTTGCCACTCACAGGACCGGCGCAAAGCGGCTCACCCTCAAATGGGGTGGGCCGCTTTTTTTATTGGCGGCTTACGGCGACCATGACGCGA